>JBARRZ010000057.1:0-54750 GCA_049644465.1 Limnothrix sp. | reverse complement strand
AATCAACTCGCTGATTTGGTTTACAATTCCTTCACCCTCGGCATGGAAGACCACCTCCTTGAGATTTTTGGCGGTCACGACACCAAGGAAATTCTCACTAAGAGTATGTCAGCTGATGGCGGTTTGAATTGGACAGCGGAAGCCCAAGAGCAGTTGAATAAAATTCCCGGTTTCGTGCGCAGTAAGGTGAAACGCAACACCGAAAACTACGCCCGCGAACAAGGCATTAACGAAATTTCCCTAGAGAAATTCTACGCCGCGAAAGAAGCTGTCGGTGCATAGGCGATCGCCGCAAAAATAAATAATTTGGGAGGCTCTATTTTTATCGAAAAGTAGAGCCTTTTATTTGCAGTATGATAGGAGTAGATTCGGTTAAACCTCAGCAATTTTGTATTTATGCTTCAGCAAAAATCGGCTTTGCAAAATACACTTTATGAGCAAGATTTTTACGCTTGGACTCAGCAGCAAATCGAGCTTTTAAAGACTCAGAACTGGCAAGATTTAGATCTAGAAAATGTCATTGAGGAAATAGCGTCTTTGGGTAGACAGCAGCGGCAAGAGTTGAGAAATCGTTTGAGCATTCTCCTTGCCCACTTACTTAAATGGGAATTTCAATCGCAAAAACGTAGTAGAAGTTGGCTCGCAACAATTCGGATTCAGCGGATTGACATAATGGATTTACTGATAGACAATCCAAGTCTGAAACCTTATGCCGCAGAGGCGATCGCCCGTGCTTATCGTAAGTCTATTTCTATCGCTGTACAAGAAACGGATCTGCCAAATCAAACTTTTCCCCGCGAATGTCCTTATCTTTTTGATAATATTTTAGCCGATGATTTTTATCCGGGAGAAAGCAGCGAACTGATTGACGAATAAGAGTTTTCAAAAAAGATCTATCAGGGTTATTTTAATTATTTCATGGTCAAAGTTGTCTTTTTCGGTACGCCTCAATTTGCAGTGCCCTATTTGGAAAAACTCATTGCTCATCCAGAGTTTGATGTGGTGGGAGTGGTTACACAACCGGATAAACGGCGCGGTAGAGGTAGCAAATTAATTCCTTCTGCAATTAAAAAAGTGGCGATCGCCCACAATCTCCCGGTGTGGCAACCGAAACGGATCAAAAAAGATACTGAAACATTGGCGGTTTTAGAAAGTCTAAATGCCGATATTTTTGCTGTCGTTGCCTATGGACAAATTTTATCGTTACGCATTTTAGAAATGCCGAAGTTCGGCTGTGTAAATGGTCACGGTTCTTTGCTGCCAAAATATCGCGGTGCTGCGCCAATTCAGTGGAGTATTGTGAATGGTGAATCCGTCACGGGCATGACCACAATGTTGATGGATGAAGGTATGGACACCGGGGCGATGTTACTTAAGGCTGAAACACCCATTGATCTCTGGATGAATGCCCATGATTTAGCAATTCAACTGGCTGATTCCGGGGCTAATTTATTAACAGAAACGCTCCTAAAACTTGCGCAGGAAAATGTTACGCCAACGCCTCAAGATCCAGATTTGGCAACCTATGCGCCCTTAATTCAAAAAGAAGATTTTGTGTTGGACTGGAACCAATCGGCGATCGCCATCCATAATCGCGTGCGGGGTTTTTATCCGGGCTGCATCACTACTTTCCGCGAGCAAAAATTGAAGGTCTTGGAAACAGTTCCCGTCGCCCCAGAATTTTTTGAGCAATATCCCCCAGAACTTGCGTCATTAAAAGATCTCCAAGTACAAGCCGGACAAGTGGGTGAAGTGGTGGCGATCGCCAAGAAAATAGGTGCACTGATTCAGACAGGTTCTGGTTTATTGTTATTGAAGCAAGTACAACCTTCAGGGAAAAAAGCTCAATCAGGTTGGGATTTTGTCAACGGCCAAAGATTAACAGAATCAGAAGTTTTCGGTTGAATCATCTTCTATTTTTACTTCGCAAACTTTATTTATTTAAATAGTTTATATACCCAAGTATTTATGTCTACCATCGCCTCAGATCAGACAACCCAAGAAACACCGGGAAGCTGGATTTTTTCTAGAGATATCTTAGCTTGGTTAAACGATAAAGAACTAACTCAACAATTGCCACTTCCTTACCAGAAATTTGCCGAGGAATGTAATCAATATTTTCAAGAAAATGATGCATTTCAGATCAAAGATGGTAGCCATCAATTCCAAGAATTAGTAGCTGCTTGTCGGTCAACTGATTCAGAAAAACAGCTTGGCTTACAGTTGCCTCACTGCCAAATCTTCTTAAACTTAGAAGATCCCCGTTTTTTTCAAGTAGTCAATGAATTGTTAAGTGAAGAAACCGACAAAAAGGTGGTGAAAGAACTGCTCAAACCCGGTGATAGTTTCTTCGATATTGGCGCAAATCACGGGAGCTTTTCGATTATTGCCAGCCAAATTTTAGGCGATCGCGGCACAATTACAGCTGTAGAAGCCCAACCAACACTAGCGAACCTCGTACGACAGTCCCTTGCGGCAAACGTAAAATGCGAGTTCGAAGTGTACCAAATAGCGCTCGGCGATCATGCAGGGGAAATAGACTTTATGATTCCAGTGGATAGTTCTGGGTCTGCGGGGATTTTTGCAGGACATTCTGCGACCCATCAATATAAAAAAGTGACTGTCTCTTTACAGCGTTTTGATGATTTGGTGGACTCGAAAAAATTCAAGCCCAATGGATTAATGAAATTGGATATTGAAGGGAGTGAATATTCTTTTCTTCAAGGTGCGTCTCGCACAGTTAGAGAGCTTAAACCCAAAATCATTTTAGAGATAAATCCCGGAACTTTGAAAGCATCTGGTGTTGGCATTGAAAAGTTAAAAGGACTGTTAGAAGCGTTGGGTTATCGCTTTTATACGGAAGTGAGTAATTTGGATGCTCGATTCGCTTTGGAATCATTGAAAGCAGATTCTCAGCGTAATATTGTCGTTTTTGATAGTTACTGAATATATCGCTAAAAAGATTTAGTCACTGAATTTATTCGGCAAAAGTTCTAACTTATTGCATTAATGTCTAGCCATTTTGAACCTAGCCTGTTCGCCAAATAATTAAGCCCGCCGCCACTAGTCCCAAGAGATTTGGTAGCCATGCCCCAACCACGGGTGTCAATGTTCCCCAAACGCCCATGGAGGAGGTGATCACAGAAATTAAATAATAAGAAAATACGATAATTACGGACAAACCTACACTCGTTGCTCGACTCGAATTTTGTGGCCGTAAACCAATCGCTGCACCAACAATCGCAAAGACAACGCAAATAGCGGGGAGCGCAAATTTTTCTTGTCGTTTCACCTGCAACTGCCGGATTTTTTTCTCGTTACGGCTCAACGCTAAACTATCCAAACATAGATCGATGACCTGCAAATCCATTTCATTTGAACGCTGGCATTGAGTCGCCAAAATTAGTGGTGCTTGCGAAAGGTTCAAAAATTGACTGTCGAAGGCTTGAATATTATTAAAAGAGCCGTTTTCGCCAATTTGATAAATGCTGCCCTGCCGCATATCCCAGCCTTTTTGCTCGGCATTCCAAGAGGCGGCAGCGGCTGTAATAATTTTGCTGGTATTGATTTCGGCGCGGTCAAGCACGGTTAGTTTTCTCATTGTCTGACCGTCAAATCGCTCGGCATAAAACAATGTTTTCAGTACTTCGCGGCGATCGCCACTCTCTTCATCCAGTCGCTGATATTCTGGGTAAATAATATTTTTCTTCTGGAAATCATCAGCTTCTTCACCCATGGCCGTATTGAGCGTAATAGTCGCTTGGCGCGTCGTTTGGGGAACAATCAAGTCATTCAAATAAAATGTCACCCCAGTCACCAACAGCCCAGCCATGACACAAGGAACCATCAGCCGTATCGGACTCAGCCCAGCACTCCGCAGTGCGATAATTTCGCTATAGGTCGATAAACCGCTGTAGGCGCTTAAACAGCCCAGTAACACCGCCATCGGTAAACCCAACACCAAAAATTCTGGAAGTCGTAACGCTAAAATCTGAGCGGCGATCGCCGCCGTGATATCATTTGCGACCACCTTACGCATGACATCAAACAGCACCCCAATCGATAACCCAAGGCTCGTGAAAATTCCTAACCCGAAGAAAAAAGGCAGCAACAGTTGCGCCATAATATATCGATCGACTAACGAAAATAATTTTAGGCGTCCCAACATGATGCTCAAATGCTTTACCGCTCCCAGATCAGAGAGCTTACCCAATCATAATGCCAAATAACTTAAACATTATGTCCAGAATATTTTTTACAGAACTCACAAAAAAAATATCAAATAATATCAAATAATATCAAAACATTGCTGTATCGCTGCGATATCCCTGAATAGGAAAATAGATTGGTTCCAGAAGTCTTCATTTAGACACCGTTGCCCTTGTCGTACATTGCTAAAAAAGTTGATGCTTGAGCTCTTTATTCCACCAACCATTACTCCAGAAAATCCGCCGCTCGTTGCACAGGTAACGACCGAAGAAGAATTTTTGCCCCATCAATTGCCATTGCCCGACGGAGATCTAACAATCGAAGACCTGTTGGAGCCAGCTCAACCCGCCGTTATTGTCGAATATCAGCCGATTTTGGCGTTACCAGGTCGTTTAAATGATGTACCTGTTTTCAATAGCAACAGCCCAGAAATCATCACCGAAGAAGGCATTCTACTATCCACATTTCCGAAAAGCGGTAAAGCAAACCCCTACGCCCACCTTGAGACGTCTTTGGACGGGCGTTTTGATATTTTTACGCATCATATTTCTCGCCCGGCTGGTGCACCCCGAACGCTTTATCAGGGTTTATTGGTGAGTAATCCGACGGGTCAGCCTAAAACGCTCAAAATTTTGCAGGGTCTAAGTTATCTCAATAGTGAGGATGCTCCTTTCCGCGAATTGCCGCCTTTTGTTGAAGATCCTGATGGGTATGTTTTTTCTGGCCCCGGCTCTCGTTTGGCGGGTGATTTGTTACGCGGGAAAACCCAGAGAGATTTTCCTGAAGAAATTCGAATTGCACCCTATACGACTCAGTTGTTGTTTAGTCTGCCGATTCCAGCGAGTAGCTCGCGTTCTACTTATCTACAGCTTGAGAGTAGTGGGACTTTGTATCTCGCGAATTTAGCAAAGTATGAGGTGGAAGATTTTGTGCGGGTAGAGCCGGAGGTGCCTTTTGATTTGGACTTGCGTAAAGAAATTCCTGATTCGATTGAGGAGATATTTCGGGAGCAGGAAAAGGGGGCTGGGAGTGAGCCACAGTTTATTGTCCGTCCGCCTGTGCTGGATGAGTGGCGATCGCTGTTAACTCAGGGTCGTTTGGTTGGGCCGAGGGATTTGGCACCGATTCCGACACGGGATGGCAGTCGGATTATTTACGGTCGGGTTGCGGGAATTACGCTGGGGTCGCAGTGGCGTTCTACGGTGGGCGATCGCCGTAACAATTCAGAGCTGGCAATTCCGGAACGAGGCAAGGCTGTTTCTTTTCCGATTAGCACAACCACCACGGGGACGTTTAACACGGAGCAAGTTCATAGTGCGCCAATGCTCGCCCGCTATGCAGATACTGCTTTACAGGGTCACGGTAATTATTTAGTTCATTACGATCTGACGTTTCCGCTGGTGAATGAAACGAAGAAAAAACAACGGGTCGCGCTCACTTTCCAAACGCCGATTAAGCAAGATCAATACAGCGATCGCCTGACATTTTTTGACCCGCCACCCCAGCAAGTTTTTTTCCGGGGGACAGTCCGAGTGCGTTATCCCGACCAATCAGGCAAAGAAGTCGAACGGTATGTACATTTGGTGCAACATCGGGGCGAGAAGGGTCAACCCCTTGCAACTTTTGATATTCCAGCAGGCGATCGCCGCACCGCGAAAGTGGACTTTTTCTATCCGCCAGATGCCACGCCACCACAGGTGATCACTATTACGACTCTCGACTAATAATCCCGGCGAAAAACATTAACGACGCCAGCTCGGAAAGCTGGGGAAAAGCTGTCCCATCGGCAAACCCCAGCAAGCAAAATCGCGGCGAATACTCACATCAGGATGCGGATCAATCGCCGTCACAGTTTCCTCTGAAAGTAACAACGTAGGGAGCAGCGTTAGCGGTATTTGTAGAAAAATATTGCTCAGGAAAAAACCCACTGTCGCCAGAGCCAAACCGACAATTCGCCATTGCCAAAAGCCACCGACAGCCCCAACAGCTAACGGTGAATAGTGCGCAATCTGCCAGAGCAACACCACCATCACCACAGCCCCTAAAACGTTGAATAGCGGTTGGCGTGTGCCTTGAATCAAGCGTAATAATTGCTTTTGGCGTTCGTCTAATCGCTCTGGCGGAATCTGGAAAATCCAACAACTGAACGGATTCCACGGCCGCAAAATCTGTACTGTCCAGACGGGCACACCACCCAACAAAACAATCAACACCAATTCCCCGATCGAAAAGGGTAACGGAATACCCAAAGGTAAGGCGATCGCCACCAAAGCCAGAGTCAGCGGCAACATCGCCAAACCAGAAAAATGCAACCAAAGATAAGGATCGATAACCATAGGATATTTTGCTGCCGAAATATTGCGTTAGCTTAATTGTGCCATCATCACTTCTTCTCTCAACAGAGAAAGGGAGACTTCGGGATCAAGAGACGGGGTGACGCGGGGACAGAGTGACACGGTGAGACTTTTATTTTTTGGCGAAAATCTGTTTTGTAACAAAATCTCCCTATCTCCCGCTCTTCCCATCTCCGCGTCATCTTTTCAAGCCTTACTGACCCTAACTTTAATTATTTGCCAAATTTCTGTTGAGCGCGCACAACTAACTCAGCGGTAATTTCTTCCACTTCTTCCTTACGGGCTAATTCTTCAATGCTTTGTCGCGCTTGAGAACGAGCATAAAAAGGAATGTTTTTATACTTGGTTTTGGCGTCTTCTGTCCAAGGGATTTCGTCAGGAAAGCTGGAGTAAGTCATAGCACCGTGCAGAATGGGGGGCTTTTTTGATAATAACAGGGATTTATGAGGAAATGAGGTCGAGAAGTTGGGTTTCGTTGAGTTCTGTGATGCCAAACTTGCGCGCTTTTTCGAGTTTTGAACCGGCATTTTCGCCAGCGACGAGATAATCTGTTTTTTTGCTAATGGAACTTGTGATTTTGCCGCCGACAGCTTTGATTTTATCGGCTGCTTCGGTACGTTTTAGTGTTGGTAACGTTCCGGTAATCACAAAGGTTTTGCCGGCGATCGCCCCGTTAATGTTTTGGGCAATAGTTTCGGTTTGCTCGAACGTCAATCCAGCCTTTTGTAACGCTTGAATGAGCTGCTGATTCGCTTCGACGCGGAACCAATCGACGACGGATTGCGCAATTTCTTCGCCGATGCCGTACACCCCTTGTAGATCAGAAAAGCGCGCGGTTTGGAGTTTTTCTAGCGTGGAAAAATGTTGGGTGAGAATTTCGGCGTTGACTTTGCCCACATAGCGAATTCCCAATCCGTAAATCGCGCGGGCGTAACTCTGGGTCGTAGAAGCGGCGATCGCCTGCACCAGTTTTTCCGCAGAACGCTGACCCATACGCGGTAATGTCACGATCTGCTCGACGCTCAAATCATAAATATCTGCAATCGATTTCACTAGGTCATTTTCAACCAATAGCACTACATTTTTTTCACCCAAGCCCTGAATATCCAGCGCATCTCGTGCAGCCCAATGCACCAGCGAACCACGCAGAATCGCCGGACAAGAACTATTTACACAGCGCAAAACGACTTCATCTTGGGGCCGAACAAGCGTCGAATCGCATTCAGGGCAGCAGCTCGGCAGCTCATAAACAGCAGTATTTGCAGGGCGTAACTCTGGCAAAACACGCAACACTTCGGGAATGATTTCGCCAGCTTTGCGAATCACCACGGTATCGCCCACACGGATGTCTAATTCTTTGATGCGATCTTCATTGTGCAATGTCGCCCGTTGGACGGTGGTTCCCGCGAGCTGGACTGGTTCCATAACCGCCATCGGGGTTACGGCTCCGGTTCTGCCCACATTAACGATAATTTCTCTGACAACAGTCGGGGCTTCTTCGGCAGCATATTTGAGGGCGATCGCCCAACGAGGAAACTTTTGCGTGAAACCGAGTTCTTGCTGCAACGCAAAATCATTTAGTTTAACCACCGCGCCGTCAGTTAAATAAGGCAATTTTTTACGTTCTTCATCCCAGCGTTCGAAATAAGCCTGAACTGCTGCCAAATCTGGACAAAGTTCTCGGTTCGGATTGACTCGAAATCCCAGCGTTTGCAATAACGCTAGCGCCTCCCACTGACTATTCGGCAACGTTAAATCGCCAGCTTTAGGAATGTGGAGCGTGTAAGCAAAAAAGTCCAACTTGCGTTCAGCCACAATACGTGAATCGAGCTGCCGCAAAGTCCCCGCCGCTGCATTACGGGGATTGGCAAACAAGTTTTCACCCGCTGCTTCGCGTCCCTGATTGATTTCAGCAAAAACATCCAACCCTAAAAATGCTTCCCCGCGTACCTCTACAATTGGCGGTGGATTGTTGAGATTTAGCTTGAGGGGAATCGTCCGAATTGTCCGAACATTAGATGTAATTTCTTCGCCTGTCACCCCATCGCCGCGCGTCGCTCCCCGCACAAGCAAGCCATTTTCATAGGTCAGAGCCAACGCGGAACCATCAATTTTTAGCTCGCAAACATAACCCGAATGCTTGGGAATTTCACCGTCTAAAACCCGTTGCCATTTCTGTTCCCACTGGGCCAGCTCTGCAAAATCAAAAGCGTTTTCGAGACTGTAAAGCGGAATATTGTGTTTAATGCTGGTGAATTGTGCTGCCGGGCGATCGCCAACCCGTTGCGTGGGGCTATCTGGCGTAATCAGTAGCGGATACTCTTTTTCTAACCCTTCTAATTCCCGATAAAGGCGATCGTAAACCGCGTCCTCCATGACGGGTGCATCAAGGACGTAATAGTCATAGGCCGCTTTTTGGAGCTGGGAGCGGAGTCGTTGTAGGCGGGTCTGGATATCATCACTCATGGTGTTGGTCAAAAGAAAAGATCACAAGACGCGGAGAAGGGGAGAGCTAGTGACGCGGAGAAGTTAGAGAAAAAGGTTTTGGCTCACAACAAATATCCGTTTCACCCTGTCTCTTCGCCTCATTTTCTCCGTGTCTCCACGTCGCCCTGTCTCCGTATCTTGAAACTATCGACTCGAACTCACGTTAAATAAATTGCAGTGCGTTACGTCGTAAAATTACTCAGCCGCTTCAGCTTCCGGTGTTTCGGGGGTTGCTTCTGCTTCTGGGGCTTCGAGAGCCTCAAGGGTTTTTAGCTCGACCTCATCAAACAACGCCATGTCCTTAATTTGGTCTTTGTATTTGGCGGGAGCGAGGGTAATGGCCGTTGTGAAAAATGACTTCGCCTCAGCGTCTTTGCCTAAGTTTTTGAGCACCATTGCCTTCGCAAGGACGGGTCGAAAATCTGTTTTATTAATCGCCGCCGCTTGATCATAGATGGCGATCGCCTCAGTTGTACGCTCCTGATCGACATAAACCTGACCCAACATCAACTGAATCGAAGTAACTTTTTCCGCATCAATTTCGATAGTTTGATCTTCCTTTGGCTTGCCCATTTCTTTCAAGGCTTCTTGTAGCAAACTGATGGCGCCCTCTGGACGATTTTGCTCCAACATCAAATCCACCATGCCTTGCAACGCCTTGGTATTACCCGGATCGGTTAGCAAAATTTTCTTAAACGCGGCGGCTGACCCTTCATAATCCTTCGCTTTTTGTTTCACCTGCCCCAACAAAATCAAATAATCAGGATTGTTGCCCCGAATACGGGCGAGGGTTTCAAGGGGAATGGCTGCCCTAGCAATATCGTTTTGCTCCAGACGTACTTCTAATAAGCCGCGCAATGCTTTTTCGTTAGTCGGTTCTTTTTCAAGCCAAACTTCGTAACTTTGGGCTTCTTTCTCAAGGAGGGCGATCGCCGGATCTGCTTCTAGTTCAGCCTGAGTGATCACCGCTGCCCGTCGTGCCATTATTCGTCGATCAACACTTGGCATCAACAACAAGCCCAACGCCATAACTAGGAATGCACCAGACAGCCCACAAACCCATGGACGAGGCTGATAATATTTTTCAATTATTCTGGGGGTCATTGCTTCAGGAGTTGTCATGGCTTCAAGAGAAATAGTGCGTTTAAATTGAGTATAGAGACAAAAGCTCAGACTGTGAGAATCCTCTACACAAGAAGATCCACAAGGCTAGTTGGCAAAATTCTATCTAAATTTTGCTGATTTATCATCACTGGCTCTGCATTGAGTACAATAGGCAGGCGCTGGCAGGTTTTGCTTCCCCCTTCACTGGGATAACAACCGCCATTTTATCGCGACGGCGATCGCCCCCATGTCGAAGAACAACAGCGATGATTCATGCTGTTATGGTTCCCAATTTTATTAGCCCATACCTTTAGAAACCTTGGATAAGCCCGTGTCTGAATCTACCCATCTACCCTCGCCCAGTAGTATTTCAAAGCCTGTTCTCGCCTCAGACGAACCCAAACAGCGCAATCACCCCATTCCTCCCGCCAGCCACCCGCGCCAATACCGGGCGATCGGCATTGTCCGAGGGATGTATACCCCTGACGAAGCTGACCAACTGAGCAAAGGATCGATCACCACAGAAGACGGCAAGATCGAAGCAGTATTACTCGGTCGCGTGATTAGCTTAATCAAAAATCACATTGATCTTGAGCAAGAGCACGTATGGGTTGTTTATCCTCGCACTCGCCAAGATGATGACCATCTGCACTTACAAATTTTGGGTGTTTGGGAACCTGAGAATTTAGACGAAGAAATGCCAGAAGCAGGCGAAGTTGAAGGGCCACCGAGTAGTGATGCTATTAACGACGGTTATTTTTCCATTCGCGGGCAAGTGATTTTTTATGATGCAGAAAACAAAAAAGTAATTATCAAAATTCGCCAATCCCCTAAAAAGGAAGGCGAAAAACCAAAATTCTTTAAGATTCAACTGCTCGGTGCTTTACCGGAACGTCCTGTGAATCATTTTTATGATCTTCAGGTTAAATTGCTCGATAATGTTCTGACGATTCAACATTGCGAAGATATGGGCTACATCAACAATCGTCGCAAAGGGAAGCCCGGTGGGCCTAGACGTTTTGACAATAAATTTAAAGGCAAGCCTCAAATTGCTGGGAGCAAACCTGCATCGACGGTGCGCGAAAAGCCTGTACCTCGCCCCAAGCCAAAGTCGCAAGAGTGATTAGGCATATACCGAAGCTTGAGTCAGCAAAAAAAACAATCAAAATAGCTGAATCAGAGATAAGGAGTAACTGGAGTAATGCTGG
Source organism: Limnothrix sp. (assembly GCA_049644465.1). Taxonomy (GTDB): domain Bacteria; phylum Cyanobacteriota; class Cyanobacteriia; order Cyanobacteriales; family MRBY01; genus MRBY01. The sequence continues at coordinate 43,388 of JBARRZ010000057.1, read as the reverse complement.
CTGCTCTTTTACTTTGTATGTCTGGTATTAGAAATTTATTGGGGTTTGCTTGGTTGAGATTCGGCGGCAGTTAAGCGGCTGAGTTGTTCAAAGTCTAGCTGTTCGATCAGCGTTGCTAAAGATTGGGCGATCGCCGCAGATTCAGGAGGCAGTTCAGCAATCAGCTTTTTGAGGGTTTTCGTACGGGCAGAGGCAGCCGCTAAGTGAAATTTGCCCCGCCATTCTGGAGACAAAGTTTGCAAATCAGCGGGCACTAATTTGTCGAGAGTCGGGGTCGTCTGTTGCAGATTTGCTGGCGATCGCCCCCTAGCCTGTTGCTGATATTCATCACAGCGCAACTCGAACGAAAAACAAGATCCGCCATTTACCTTGCTCTCTATCGAAATTTCGCCGCCCATTAATTTGACAAATTTTTGACTTAACGCCAGACCAATACCACTGCCCTGACCCAATTGTTCACCCGCTTCTAACTTGACAAAATTATCAAACAACTTGGCCTGATCCGCAGCAGTGATGCCAACTCCCGTATCTGTGACCCGAAAACGAATGACCAAAGGTGCTTGGGAAACAACTGTCACTTCAAGGCTGACATGACCTTGTGAGGTGAACTTCAAACCATTACTCAAAAGGTGAATCAAGACTGAATGTAATTTTGTTTGGTCAGTCGAAATATATCGGGGTAAATTTTTTCCTTGAATAATCTTAAGTGTCAAAGCTGGCTGCGCTGACACAATTGGCTGGAACATATTCTCCAAATCTTCTAATAAGCCAGATAGAGAAAAGAGCATTTTATTCAGTTGTGGTTCGCCGCCCTCAAAGCTAGATAAAGCTAAAATATCATTCAATAACGACAGTAAACGTTGTCCAGAACGACGCAAAATGCTGAGGTGATTTCGGTGTTCTTCGGGAAAAGTCTTTGAAGTTTCCATCAGCTGAGCAAAGCCCAATATCGCATTCAGGGGCGTCCGTAGCTCATGGGTGATGTTCGTTAAAAATTGTGTTTTCGCTTGGTTCGCTATTTCTGCGGTTTCTTTTGCTTGTTCGAGTTGCTGCTGTGCTTGCTGGCGTGTTGTGTAGCTATAAATCAAATCGCCGGCGATCGCCAAAAGTTCCGCATCCTCACGAGACCAAGCCGGTTGTGGTACCTCAGTGGCAGCACACTTGATATATCCCCAAGCTTCCTGTTGATGGTTTTTAATCGGCACCAACATCACAGCGTGAATACCTAAGTCAGCCAAAATTTCTTGCTCAAGCTGTCCCGTAGCCGGAATGTCATCAATACTGGCCAAAACAATCGCTTTTTGTTGCTGCCATTGCGCCAACCACCAAGGATAATCCGTTAAGTCAACCACTTCATCTTTCACAACAGGGCAATCTTTGGCTTCGTCAGCCTTCCAAGAGCAAAGCTGATCTAGTGTTGTCGGATTGTCAGCACGACACACCATGACAGATAGATGGGATGCCCGAAATACTTCGCTCAGCAACGCTAAAATTTCCACCAAATCTAAATCGGCGTCAATAATCATCCGGTGGGAAATATCCGCCAAAGTGGCTTCGAGTTGTAAGCGATAATTTAGGGCTGCATCGGCTAGTTTGCGTTGGGTGATATCTCGCGCGAAACCGTTAATGATGAATTCAGTACCGACTTGCTCAACTTGAAATGTTTTGTCGTTTATCCAATGCCAGTGACCAGCTGCATCACGGATCCGATATTCGATAGAGAAATTTTGGCCTGCTTGTAGGGTTGCGAGTTGTTGATCGACTAAGAGGCGATCGCTGGGATGAATTTCCTCATACCAAACAGAGCCATTCTGCGCGAGGAAATCAGGATCGTAACCGAGGATATCTCGCACGCGTGAGGAATAAAATAACCCACCTTTTTCAGAAGAATATTGATAGATAACTGCGTGAATACCTTCGATTAAATCGCGATAACGATTTTGGCTTTGGGCGAGTTGCGCTTGGGCTTCTTTGTAAGCTGAGATATCTTCGATTAGGCATAAAAGGTATTGGGGCTGGTCTTGTTTGTCGTAAATACAGGAGACGATCGCCTTAATCCAGATCAGATGTCCTTGCTTATGGATGTAGCGTTTTTCCCAGATAATCGTTTCAATAGATCCCTGAATAAGCTGTTTGACTTTCTCTGTACAAATAGGCACATCGTCAGGGTGAGAAATCTCCGGCCAAGTCATTGACTCTAACTCAGCGACCGAGTAGCCGACCAATTCACAAAAAGCTTGATTGGCGATCAAGAATTGACCATCCATATTCACTTGAAAAATACCGAGTGCAACTTGATCAAACACGCCTCGAAAACGTGCTTCACTCGCTTCAAGCGCTTTGATAGTAGTGCGTATTTCTGTGATGTCCTGAGTTGCGCCGCTGATATGAGTGACTTGACCCGATTCATGCCGCGTCACATCGAGATAGTCTTTAATGAATTTCAGTTGCCCATCAGGAGTAATGAGGCGATACTCCATCGTTGCTGGAGCGGTTTCCCCGTCTAAAATCGATTGAATCAACGCTTGGATTCTTGGGCGATCGCCGGGGTGCAAAAACTGATAAAAAGTCTCTGCATTCTGTTCAATACTGCCGACTGACACACCAAACAATTTGAATGATTCCGCTGACCAATAAGTGTGATTTTGCATTACATCCCATTCCCAACCACTGACATGGGCGATCGCCTGAGTTTTAGCCAAGCGAGCTTCACTAACACGTAATGATTCCTCCATCATTTTCCGCTCATGAATATCTTCGATGGTGGCAATGACGTATTGTGGCTGACCACGCAAATCCTTAACTACCGTAATTTCAGTGTGTCCCCAAAACCAATCATCACCGCGACGATAACGCTGATCAATAAAAGACGTTTTGAGCTTGCCTTGCCGTAACCGTTGCAAGACTGAAGCCACTTCTACCTCGTCAGCACCATAAGTGATATCAGTAACTTGTGAGGTTAATAGTGTTTCCCTACTGAGATTTAACATCTCTAAAAATTGCTGATTGGCAAGCTGAAAATAACCATCAAGATCGACTTGAACAATACCCATTGGCGCCAGATTAAATAATGTCCGAAAGCGCATTTCACTATCAGCCAGTGCTTTAGTACTCTGTCTGACAAGATCTTGTAAATGATTTTGATATTGGTTTAATTTTTCTGTGAGTTTATTGCGGGCAGTGACGTCAGTTAGTACAGCTAAAAAATGCTTTTTCGCTCCCAAATCTTTTTGAGTTGCAGATAACAAAATATCGATAACTTGGCCGTCTTTTTTGACAAATTGGTATTCGACATCTTGCACATGACCTTGCTGTTTCAGTAGTGGAATCATCTGATCGGTGGCATATTGACGAGATTGGGAGGTGAGAAAATCTGTCGGTTGCCGTCCAATCACTTCCTGACGCTCATAACCCATCACTTCTAACCAATGATCGCTAACAGAAGCAATCTCAGTTTGCTCATTGATTGAATACAACATCGCTGGCGTTTTTTCGTAATAATGGCGCTGCTGTTGCTGTAGATCGCTGACTAATTTTTTCTTTTCCGAGATGTCGAGAATAACGCCGTTGAGCCATAGAAGTTTGCCTACTTCGTCAAAAATGCCTTGACCTTTTTCTTCGACCCACACGGTGGAACCGTCGCGGTGAATCAGTCGATATTCAATACGAAAATTTTCTTTTGAGGCGAGTTTTTCCTTGACGATCCGCTCAATGATCGCCGTATCTTCGGGATGCACAATATCGACGTAGTCGCGCTGTCCCCCAATCATAAAATCGGTGGCGGGATAACCACTAATGGCTTCGATAGCGTTGCTAAAATACAAGCCCTGCCATTTCTCGCTGGGTAAGCAACTGTAAATAATGCCCGGCACATTGTCGAATAATGTCTGGAGGCGATCGCCCCACAACTCTCTGGGTGCAGCTTGAAAACGAGATAAAGTGGGTCTTGTGCGATAACTCTGCCGTAAACAATGCTGTAATAAGCCGATATTAAATTCAGCCATCAAAAAACAGTCAGTAACCCCCAAATACAAAATTTCTTGCTGACTAAGTTCTGAAGTGGCTAACCAAAAACAACGATGACTTTTAATAAAAGCGTGGTGCGCAAATAGATACTCGTAGAGAGCATCGCTCAGATAGACGTCATAAAGGGGCAGTTTTTCTGGTGGTGGTGCGTGTCGCAAATCAATCCAAACAAGTTCAAATTGCTGACAGCTTGACTGCGCGAAGAGATCGGTGATGTAGTGGTAAGTCTCTGCTTTGACTGATAGCAGGGCGATCGTAGTTTTGGTCTGGCTCATAGCAGCTTAGTTGAGTGGCATCACTATAGGGCGATCGCCTACATTTATTTATGTAGATTATGTAAATTCTAAGAAAAACAACTGTGATCTAACAATGAGTAATTACCCTATTTTTCTTGAAACGAAACTAACAAGAGTGAGCGACGGTGAAATTTTGCCAGTAGCGACAGAAACAGCTTCTTTGCAAAGACCACCGCTGATCTTGGTATTGTCACAACTCGGTGATTTTGATAGCTTAGAATACGCCTGGTGGCTACAGAAAGACCGGACATTGTTAGCAAATATTGATGTTATTGCCATTGGCATCGGCGATCGCCCATCTGGACAAAAATTTTGTGAATATACAAATTTCAATCCAGAAAAATTATTCGTTGATCCAACCGCAACCCTCCATCAAAAACTCGGTTTGTACCGTGGCTTAGACTGGCAGATTCCGGGTCTAAAAGCAGGGCAGCAGGCATGGATAAATCTGATGTTGATGTGTGCAGGGATTGGCAGTCCGGGCACATTAAAAGAAGTTTTTCGGGGTTATAAAGGTGATAAAAAAGCACCACAATTATTTGCTGACGAAGAAACAATTAAAGCGCCACCCTTACCAGAATTAAAAGGACAGTTTTTTGAAACAGCAGGTGGCAAAGGATTTCAGCGTCCGCTCGAATTAGCAACATTACGTTTACGCAACATGGGCGAAGTCCTCGGTAACTGGTCAACGTATGTGCCGGATGCCAGTCTAATGACTCAGCGGGGTGGCACATTCTTATTTGATACAGACGGAAATCTTGTTTATCAGCATCTTGATCAAGGAATTCTTGGTTTTGCAGAAAATATGAGCCGTCCACTTACTTTTTTAGAGTCAGTCAAGTTCGATACAGCGACTGTTTAAATGCGTTATCGATTATCATTTTCAATTTATCAACGCCCATTCAAAACCCCACTAAAAACACACCATGGTCTTTGGAAAATCCGCGAGGGGATCATTCTTGTACTACAGAATGAAACAGGACAAATTACCCAAGGAGAAATTGCACCGCTACCGTGGTTTGGGACGGAAACTTTACAGCAGGCGATCGCCCTCTGCCATTCTTTTGAAAGTTCTATTACCACCGAAGAAATCAAAAGTATCTCCGATTGCTTTCCAGCCTGCCAATTTGGCTTCGAAACAGCGATTACCAACGGCGAACAATTAGTTTTTAATAATCAGCTAGAAAATGAACGATTTTGCCAGCTTTTGCCCAGAAAAAGCGATTTTGTCGAGAAAGTACTGGTTTTTCACAAGCAAGGATTTCAGACATTTAAGCTCAAAATTGCGATAGATAAATTAGAAACTGAAATTGCCTTGTGCCAGCAAATTATTGAGTCTTTACCAGCAGCTAGTAAACTGCGCCTTGACGCTAACGGCGGATTGACTTTTGAGCAGGCTAAACAATGGTTGCAATGGGGCGATCGCCAACCAAAACTCGAATTTATCGAGCAGCCCTTACCACCAGCATGTTTTGACCAATTGCGATGGTTGCAACAAAATTATCAGACGGCGATCGCCCTTGATGAATCCGTAACGAATATCCGAGACCTACAAACTTGTTACGAACAAGGCTGGCGGGGCATCTTTGTTGTAAAAGCGGCGATCGCCGGCTTCCCTTCCCGATTGCAAACATTCTGTCAAAAACACGACCTTGATTTAGTCTTTTCCACCGTATTTGAAACCGAAGTTGGGCAACAAGCCGTGCTCAACTTAGCCACAAAACTCGGCAATCCCCAACGTGCTCTAGGCATGGGTGGCGCCCACTGGTTCGCCGAATGACACCATTACCTTGTTACACTTCGTCACAGAAATCACCCCTTAGGCAAGCCCTTACATTACGCTGACAAATACTGTCTTTTCGTAAACTCCTGCTGCCCATGACTGCCCAAACCCCAGCCCACAAAAAAGCAAAAGGTCTGCCGCGCGGTAAGGTTCGTCCCGCCAAAGATCTCTGTAGTGACTGCGGACTTTGCGACACACACTTCATTCATTACGTCAAAGACGCCTGCGCCTTTCTCAATCAGCAATTTGACAAACTAGAAACCAAAATTCACGGCAGAAAGCGGGATCTTGATCAAGAGCAGGAAATGTATTTCGGGGTTCATCAAAAAATGGTGGCAGCCCGCAAAACAGAACCCATCGAAGGAGCACAGTGGACAGGGATTGTCAGCTCTCTAGCGTGCAAAATGCTGGAAGAAAAACTTGTCGAAGGCGTAGTCTGTGTCCAGAATACAAAAGAAGATCGGTTTCAGCCCAACCCGATTATCGCGAGAACCCCCGAAGAAGTTTTAGCCGCAAAAGTCAACAAGCCAACCCTGTCGCCGAACTTAACGATCTTGGAACAGATCGAACAATCTGGTTTGAAACGATTGCTGGTGATTGGCGTCGGTTGTCAAATTCAAGCCTTGCGAGCAGTACAGGACAAAATTGGTTTAGAAAAGCTTTACGTTTTAGGTTTACCCTGTGTCGATAATGTGACCCGTGCTGGCTTACAAAAATTTCTCGATACCACTAGCCGATCGCCTGATACTGTGGTGTACTACGAATTTATGCAGGATTTCAAAGTTCATTTCAAGCATGAAGATGGCTCGACTGAACTTGTGCCTTTCTTCGGTTTAAAAACGAACCAATTGAAAGATGTTTTCGCGCCGTCCTGCATGAGTTGTTTTGACTATACAAATGGCTTGGCAGATCTTGTGGTGGGCTACATGGGCGCGCCTTTTGGTTGGCAATGGATGGTCGTGCGGAACGAAACAGGTCAAGCAATGTTTGACTTGATCAGCGACCAAATTGAAACGCAGCCGGTTGATTCCCAAGGAGATCGAAAAGCGGCGGTGCAACAAAGTATTCCAGCTTATGATAAAGCGGTTACTCTACCGATGTGGGCGGCAAAACTGATGGGAGTTGTCATCGAAAAAATTGGCCCGAAAGGTTTGGAGTACGCCAAGTTTTCGATTGATTCTCACTTCACTCGCAATTATCTCTATACGCGCCGCAACTATCCTGAAAAGCTGGATGCTCATGTGCCTGAGTTTGCAAAGAAAATTGTGAGTCAGTATGAATTGCCGAAAGATTAACTCACTTTTTGAGATTGCTTAGCGACCATATTTAAAGTCTGTCAGTTGGGCGATCGCCGCTTTTACCATGGGGTCAGTTTCTCCGTAGAGGTCAATCCATTCGTAGAAAGTCAATTCAGGCGTGAGATGTTCTTCTGGCCGAATTGTCCCTTCAACCATAATTTTAGCAATGAGATTATAAGCTTCGAGCCAAGCATTTGCAGCCTCTGCTGTCCACGCAGCACCGAGGTAAGCCGCGAAGGTATCGAGTAATGCCTGACCGACTAAAGGATAATGTTTTTCTAATGTGCCAATCTGAAAATGTCTTGCCCCAAGACTCTGGAGTGCCGGTGCAAGCACTTCGGGGCTACGCAAATTTTCGACAATGGCAGCCAAGGAAAAGATCAGCTTTTTATCTTGGGCTTCCCGACTTGCATTCGCAAATAACGGTTTCAAGTCGGGGTTTTGACGGAAAAGATTATCGTAAAAACTAGCGGAAAAAGCGATCGCCTGTGGCGCAATTTGCCCAAAAGTCTCTTCAAGCAGTTCGATCTTCATAAATCATCAATGGCGTTAGGACTATTGAGATTATATAGAGAGTATGCGAGTAACTTGTTGCTATGAGAACCGCTCAAACGCAATAGTGGATTGAGATGATGGCTTTTTTGCACTAGCGAAAGTGCGAACTTCTTTCAGCGTGACAATAATTTCAAACCAGTTAGACAAAAAATTTTAGAGTTGCTCTGGTGAACTGTAAAAATCTTTTAAAAATTGCCAAGAAAAAGACCCACCATTCAGCCACGAATTTATCGGTGAGTCTTTTTGACATTGCACAAAGAAAAATTTTATTTTGAGGTCAGGCGATCGCCCTATTTCAATTAGTTAGTCGTCGATGGCGATCGCACTAAATTTAGGCGAAAACTTGTAACGCATCAACCACAACAAGCAAAGCAAATGGAGACCCCAGTGAGTAGCGGCGAACCCCCAGATAATACAAACTACAGCAATAGCAGCAGCTAACATTTTGATTACTTCGTGGTTAGCATTTTGATAGATATAAACGCTGAGTAAGGCGATCGCCCATAAAATTGTTGCGGTTAAAATAGCCATCACCTTCGACCTCACTTACTCTAGAAATTCATCGGTTTGACTCACAATCATTTAAGCGACTGTTAAGCTCTGCCTATTGATTAGATTAGCATTTTTTATGAGTGAAGCAGCTGAAATCTGACTCTAGGCGAAAGACTTTTAAAGAAAGTACACAATCAGTTATTTTCAGATCATAGTTACTGAAATCAGAAAACGTGTCTTGGGTGACCTGTGGGCAAAGCGATTGGGGATCACGATAAAACCATCGCATTTTGTTTAGAATCCACAAATTCTGTTACCCATTGTTTGAGGTGATGAGTCGCCCGACAATCGTCTTCGTTATAGCCAATAATCGCATCTAAAAGTTGGCGATCGCCCGTTTCTAACCATGTGTCGTACCAACAAACCGTTTGGTCACCGCTCACACCCACCTCCTGCCAATGAAAGCCTAGAGAATTTGCCAGAGATTTCAAAGAATAACTTTCTACCGGAAAAATCACATATTTAGTCACCCATTGATGGAGATCCATCAGCCGACCTACAATAATTTGCAACTGTTCGGGTGGCGTACCATATTTTCTACCAAGGCGATTTAGTGTATCGCGTTCATAAGGTGAAAAATGAAAAATTGGAGCAGTCGGAAATTGCGCCACAAACGCCACAAATTCATGCCAAATTTTGCCTTCATCCTCTAAAGTTTCCGCAACAAATGCATAAAACTTTTCGACTTGATTACGGCGATCAACGAAGTACACACCGAGTAAATAATCCACATTGCGATCGGGTTCAGCTTCAATATCAAAAAATAATTCCACATCACCTTGGGGAATCGGTTGCACTTTATTTGGCCGATTAACTCGCCACAAAACTTCCTGATGAACGATCGCCCGCGCTTGTTGTTGGAGTTGCATCGCCACATCTGCGCCTAGCTGCTGCCCCAAATGTTTTGGTGAAGTGTTCGCTAAAGATTCGAGGGTATTGATGCCAATACTTTGCAGAGATTCATATCGAGTTGGCGTCACACCGGGAACGAGAGAAAGGTGCTGATCTGCTTGAGCAACGCCATAACAATGCTTATACCAAGAGCATAAATGACACCGCTGGCGAGAAATAAAAACTTCTGGTTCTTCGTCTTGAGATAAGACATTAATGCAATTTGCCACAGTTTCTTGTAGCTTTTCTGACCACAATTCTGTATCAACTCGATGGGGACGACGCGCCCGCAACATGAGCTGGGTTAAACGCGGCGATCGCCCTTGAATATTTTCTAATAAAAACGAATGCAACATGGCCGTGAGTTTATACTCCGGCTTCGGTTTTTGTCCTAATTTCACACTCACCGGACGATAATGCCACTTACCCCACTTCGATTCTCCGGCCTGCCGCAACAATACCGTCGGTTTACCAATTAACGTCAAACTTTTAATCTCTGTGCCATCCCAATGATCGAAATGGTAGAGCAACACCCCTCGATAGATGCACTCCGTGCCCGCTGCCATCAAGGCTTCTGTTTCAATCGCTCGCGTTTCCCAATCTTTCGCTTCGGGGGTGCTGTAGGGACGTTGACCAAGATATTCCTTGATTTGCAGTTGATTTTCTTTGCGCAGCTTCATCAAAAAATCTTTCTCAGAAGATTGCTCTTGGCGATCGCCATGCAGCGTCAAAAAAGCTCGTCGTTCGCACCGTTTAAAATTCAACAACAAATCATCGGTCAATAACATGCAGCGTTTAATAATAAAAGAACTTCCTTGGAAAATAACATATCTACGGGAATGGCGATTGTTGGAGCAACAGCACAGATAGTAAAAAATCGCCGAGAAAAATACTAATCCATGATGTGACCACCGCCGAAGTTGCAGATCGCCCGACCTGTTTCGCGCCGCCCTCTGTCGTCAAGCCCCAAGCACAACCAATAATCCCAACCAATAACCCGAAAATTATCCCTTTGACGCCAATATGAATCAGATCACTTGGCATCAAAAAGCTTTGCACAGATGTCAAAAAGTTCATGGGTGCAACGCCATAAAATTGATAAGCGGCTCCCATCCCCCCCAACACACCGATGACAAGCGCAAACATATTTAAAATCGGCAACATCAAGCAGCAGGCCAGAACCCTCGGTACAACCAAGTAATCGATCGGATTGGTACGCAACATGTGCAGTGCATCAATTTGTTCGGTGATTTTCATGGCCCCTAACTCCGATGCGAAGGCAGAACCGACTTGGCCCGAAACAATACTTGCAGTCAAAATCGGTGCTAATTCTCGGCAAAAGGCGATCGCAAACGCACCACCGACGATATTCTCTGCTCCGAACGTACTTAATTCCCGGGCCGTCTGGATTGTAAAAATCATCCCGCCAAACAAAGCCACCAAAAATACGGGAAAAAAAGCGCCCGGCCCCGCTGCAATCATTTGCTCCAGAATCAATCTGCGCCGGAGCCTGCCCTGAGCAATACGCGATAAAACCTGCCCCAACATTATGAGAGCAGTGTACATACGAAATAAAAGAGAAGGTTCGAGTCTGCCCTCAGCTTGGGCCATAAAAGGAAGGCGATCGCCAGCCAAAAATTAGCAGAATGCCAAGGCTCACACCCTACAGCTCAAAATTAAATCCAGCCTTCTTGAGTTGTCGATACTTCTCTTCATCAAAGGAATAAAGCCGAGCAGCACGGTGAGCAACCCCTGTTTGCATCTCATCTAGTTTAATCAATAAGTCCATCTTCAAGATTTTTCGACGGAAATTGCGCTTATCTAACTGCGTGCCCAAAACTTGCTCATAGAGTTTTTGCAGTTGCGTCAGCGTGAATTTTTTCGGCAATAACTCAAAACCAATCGGTTCATAATGTAGCTTGCCCTTGATTCGTTCTAGGGCCGTCGTAATCAATTCTTTATGGTCAAAAGCTACTTGCGGTAGCTCGTTGACAGAGTACCAAGCCACTTCGTCCGCATCTGTCTGGGCATGAATCGGATGGTCAGACAGATTAATCAGCGCGTAATAAGCCACCGTAATCACACGGTCACGCGGATCCCGCTCTGGCGCGCCAAAGGTATAAAGCTGCTCTAGGAAGATTTCTTCTACGCCAGTCTCTTCCTTTAGCTCCCGTAATGCCGCTTCTTCCAAAGATTCTTCGAGTTTTACAAAGCCGCCCGGCAATGCCCACTCTCCTTTAAACGGTTCTACACCGCGCTGGATGAGCATTAGTTTGAGATCATGTTCTGCATCAAGTCCGAAGACAACGCAGTCAACGGTAACAGAAGGTTTGGGATAATCGTAAGTGTAGGACATAGTTTCTGGTAACAAAATCTGATTAGCTAGCTTGGGCTGAAGGGATGAGGTTTTCTTTGTAGGCATGGAAGCCCGCCTGTCTAAGGGCAAGCAGTGCTTGGTGGTCATCTTCCACCCAAAACTCTTGCCCTAATCGAATGAAGGTGCGATCGCCACCACTGCCAGCAATGACAATAATTGGGACGCGACCTTGTTTTTTCTCTCCCGCTTGTTGGGAAAGAATTTGTTTAAGACGCTGTTGGTTTTCCTTTTGATGCAACTGGGCAAAGGAAAGACGAATCATTAGCATCCGTAAATCTTCGATTGGTTCGATCTCGTCAACGATTAATTGCGTGCGGTCGTCCTTCTGTTGTACTTTGCCCCAGACAATTACACGACTATCTATAGTCAGAAGTTGTTCAACCTTTGGGTAGGTACGAGGAAAGACAATGCCTTCTACTTGACCTGAGATATCTTCTAGCTGAATGAACGCCATCGGTTCATTTTTTGCTTTTGTAAAAATCTTTTTCACTTCTGTAAGTATGGCCACCACACTTACTTTTTGCTTCGTATGGTTGGCGATCGCCATCAAATTAATCGGCGAAAGAATCGGAGCAACAGTTGCCTTTAACTTTTCTAACGGATGCTCAGACACATAGAACCCCAATAAATCTTTTTCCTGCCTTAACTTTTCCTCCAGAGACAGATCTGCCACCTTCGAAAAAGTTGGCGCATCCTGAAAAGTCACCTCCTGTTCTTCACCAATTCGGTCAAAAAGATTCGTCTGACCACTCGCTTTTTCCCTCGCCTTTAGTTGCGCCCAGTTTACAAACAGATCTAAACCTTTTAGCATCTGCTGACGATTGTCATGCAAACAATCCATGCCACCACAATTGATTAACGTCTCCAGAGCGCGCCGATTCACAACCCGCAGGTCAAGCCGTAAACACAAATCAGCTAAACCTAAAAAAGGGCCTTCCTGACGTGCTTTTAGAATAAGTTGAATCGCATTCTCGCCTAAGTTTTGTACGGCCGAAAGCCCAAAGCGGATGCTTTCACCAACTGGCGTAAAGTCTAAGTCAGACCGATTAATATCTGGTGGCAAAACCACAATGCCCATTTTTTCGGCATTTTCACGATATTTACGAACTTTATCCTTATTACCGCTACTTGCACTCAACAAAGCAGTCATGTATTCGACAGGATAATTCGCTTTTAAATATGCTGTTTGATAGGTGACATAAGCGTAGGCTGTAGAGTGGGATTTGTTAAAACAATTGGCTGCCACAACACTATTAGCCAGCAAAAAATTGTGGTCTTTGCTGACGCCAATGTCGTAGGTTGGTACGACTCCTATTAAATTACGGCGGGCAATTTTCACCAAAACAATATGATGCGTATGGGATTGATGTGGGACTAGTAATAGCTAATAATAGCCAATAAAGTAATATTTTTAATAACTGAATTCGATTCTAAGTCATAAAAGGTAAAGACTTTTGTTATTTTTAGCCAATTTTTGTGACTTTTTAGGGAACTTATGAGAGCTAGATAAAGTGTAGAAACAACCTTTTAGCTTGGTGTAGTAGAAGGTTTTGAGCTTTGTAAAAAGGATGAGGGCATCAGTGTACTCCTCTATCTACGTTGTAATCTTTTTATTTCAAAGAGTTAGAAACTCCCGAACTTCGTGAGATAAGACTGACGATTACTACGCGATTTGGCGTAGATGAACAAAAATAAGATATCTCACAAGTTTTGTTTTGAGAGATGAAGTCTTGATTCCATAATTTTTTAAAAAGTTTAGTCTAGTTGGCTTATTTGACGATAAGCGGCGGCAACGGTGGGTGAGGATTTGGGTGCAGAAAGAAGACGCAATAAACTTACGGTCGTTTTGGCTAGTAAAAATATGGCGATCGCCCCCAAAAAGATTGCAGGGACAAATACGATAAGCGCAAATAGTAAATGTGTTGGCAAGCCACTCTCAAGCTTGGCGGTTTCTTTTTTTTGGACAAGGACAATTTCACCGGGCGTCGTCTCGGCGATCGCCACATCGGACATGATATTTGCTGTGATAACCTGATCGGATGAAGCACTCATATGTCTTATTCCACAAACCTTTCAATGTGCTATGTCAGTTTACCGATGATAGCCCCAAGGCGGCGCATCGACAAACGTTAAAGGAGTTTATTCCCATTCCCGATATTTATTCGGTGGGACGGTTAGACCTCGATAGTGAAGGTCTGCTACTACTTACTAATGATAACGAATTAAAACATCAATTTTGTGAGCCGCAATTTGCGCACCGCCGCACTTATTGGGTGCAGGTTGAAAATATTCCCGATGAAGCAGCGCTCACGGCTCTCCGGCAAGGCATATTGATTAAAGATAAAAAAACACGACCGGCGATCGCCCAGCTCCTCACCACTGCACCCGACGTAAAACCTCGTAACCCACCAATCCGCGAACGAAAAAACATTCCTACCGCTTGGCTAGAGCTAACCCTCACCGAAGGCCGAAATCGCCAAGTTCGACGGATGACTGCGGCGGTTAGCTGTCCGACGCTGCGACTAATTCGGGTGGCGATCGCCGACAAAAAACAAACAATCAAATTAACTATCGATGGTTTAGCCGCCGGACAATGGCGCGAACTCACCAGCACCGAAGTCAAACAGCTTCAATCGTCCTTAGTTCAGTCAGCACCACGAACAGAGCCAGCCAAACGAACCGCCACAAAAACCAAAAATCGCCACAAAAAAACAGCCAACCGCTCATCAAAAAAGCGTCGCTGACTGTTTTTAGAATTTTAATTATTTAAGCTAAAGTGCAAAACGTTTGCAATTTACACTGACAAATTTGGTCAATACTTAGCTATCTTCAAACCCGCACCTAGCTAGTAAGCCAAGGTTTCGAGGGTTTCTTTAAGATAGGTGGTCACTTGCTGATCAACAGTCAAGTCATTGAGGTGAAGAGATTTATCGTGATCGCTGTGCCACCGTTTGAAACCAGAGCTACGGGCGATCGCTTGCTTTAGACTATCCCAGATGGCGTGATCGGGAGTCGCTTCTGTTTGTGTAGTAGAGTTGGGCATTTTTCACCTCAGAAATAACGCACTTCTTTTACACTTTAACGCAATTGTCAGGGGAAATTGTGCCGCTAAATACACATTTTTGTATCTGACTAATTGAGCATCTCTTTGATGATAATTAGCAAAAGCACCCGAATATCTTAAGAAAGACGGTTTTAGTCGTCCATTTGCCAAGGCTCATGGAGATTGTTTTCGTCAAAAATCTTCTTCGGACGCATCACCACCAAAACCTGCCCGACAATTTCCATTTCAGGTTGCTCTGGATACCAAGCCAACTTGATTTGTCCATCAACATCAACGGCAAAATAGCTATTGTCATTCCACTCAGTTTTAGCGCGATCAATTAGCAATAAAACAGGCTCCGGCTTACCGGGGATAGGTTGAGGTAGTTGATCCGTTTTGTGGAAAATAACAATCGGATCAACCGCCGTCAAAACACTCTGCCAACTCGGTAAAGGCACAAGCGGCACAGCCTGTTGAGGCGCAATTAAATTAAAAGGCCCTTCTTGGGTTAGCGCTTCAATCGCTTGCACGGCTTCTGTCGCTAGCGGCAATGTCCCGGCTACGGGTAACAAGCACGGTACTTCGATGTCTTCTTCGTAGCGGAACAAAGGTAATAAAGGTGCGCTTTTTGTTGCCGTAACAGAACTGAGATCAACGAGCAATTGTTCAATTTTTTTGCGGGCAGTTTCAGAATGGGCAAATTTCAGTCCTTTTGCAATTAATCTTGTGCGGCCTTGCAGATCTCTTTTTTGCTTCGCGGCTCGCCATGCTTGGTAGGCCATCGCATCACCCGGATGCTCGGTGAAACCATCGGGAATCTGCGGTAAGCGTACAAAGTGTTGCATCGCTTTGGCGACTTCTTTGGCGGCATCAAATTCCAGATTTTTGTCTTTGGCAACTTGGGCGGCGATCGCCCGCTGCTTATTATTCAAAATTCGTAGTTCATAAAGCACATCCGAACGAGGCCCGCGACAATAAGCCAGCAGATCCTCCGAGCCACCATTATCCGCAATACTCTGATAGACCTGAGCCGCAACCGTGATCATGTTTTGATGAGACCCTTGAAAACCCGTGCCTTCAAAGATTTCCATCGAGCTATACCCAGACTGCTGTAGCCGTTGACAACCCACACCCCAATCCACCCATGACCCTTCCTTATGCAGCAGAGAGCGGAATAATTCAGTAGACTCATCTTCTGAAAGCTTGTGATTTTGAGGTTGTGGTTGTCCGAGCATAAATCTGAACGAAAATTGAGATAACGTAAAATAATATGTAAGTCAGTATTTGACCGATAAACTTAATCATAAAGCTAGACCGTTCCAAACTGTTCTTTCTACCATCCCCTATGAATGTTCCTGCCCGTCGGCAACCATTACGATCACAGCATTTACAACAGCGCTCGATGGAGGATCATCCTTTCCGAGACTTTGCGCTTGGGTTGGTCTCGACGAGAAGCTTTCCAGCCGTAGTCGGCACAGCAGACATGATGCTGAAATCTTCGAACGTCACCCTAGTTGGCTACGAAAAAATTGGCGCAGGATTTTGTACCGCCGTAGTTCGCGGTAAAACTGCTGATGTTCGTTTGGCCGTTGAAGAAGGCGCCAGAATCGCCGCACAATTTGACCAGTATGTTTCCAAGCTCGTCATCCCTCGACCAATGGCAAATTTAGAAGCCATTTTTCCGATTGGTAGTCATCTTTCAGAAATTGCCCAAGAGCAGCGGGGTCATAGCCGTCTGAGTAATCGGTCTATTGGTCTAATCGAAACTAGAGGATTTCCGGCGATGGTGGGGGCTGCGGATGCCATGCTCAAGTCGGCTGATGTGCAACTAGCGTCTTATGAAACGATTGGCGACGGTCTATGTACAGCGATTATTCGAGGTACGGTTTCTAATGTGGCGATGGCGATCGATGCGGGCATGCACGAAGCAGAACGCATTGGTGAACTACATGCAGTGATGATTATTCCCCGCCTGCTGGAAGATCTTGAACATACCTTGCCTGTTGCTGATTATTGGCTTGATAAGGCTGAACCAATGGCTGATCTGGTACGAGAGAAAGTGGCGAAACGGGTCGCATTGCCTGAGCTAGAGCCTGTACCTGTGCCTGTGATGATTGAGTTAGAGCCGGCTGAACCAGCGGTTGAGAAAGCAGTGGAGGTTGAAATTATTGAGCCGTTTAATCCCGGACAAGGCTATTAGAGGGATGCCTGATATAGTGGAGCTGATTTTCTTGCCGACTTGCCGATGAAGCTGGTTTCTTTTTCGTATGCTTGTTTCCTGCTGGGAACGCTAATTTGTTACTGGGGTGTGGGGTCGATTTTTCCCACACTGCGAGTTTTTGTTTTGTTGGTTGCGAGTTTGGGGTTTTATGCATTTTTGCAGCCTCAGTTTTTGCCGTTGTTGCTTGGCCTGACGATCGTAAATTTTATTGTTGGTCGGCTGATTGGTGCTCAGGTTAAGCGGGGCGATCGCCTGAAGCACAAAGAGGAATCATTTAATTTTTGGAATCGCCAAGCAACCTATCTATTAATTCTGGGTGTTTTTCTTAATTTATTTATTCTCTTTGGGTTTAAATATATTCCTTTCACCCTAGAGAATTTAAATCTTGTATTCGATGTTCCTTGGGCAACAGATGTTGCGGCAGTTCTCCAAGAAACGTTGATTGCACCTGTCGGTATTTCTTTTTTTACTTTTGAATGTATCGCTTATTTGGTTGATGTGTCTCGTGGTGCACCGGCGACTAATTCTTTTATTCGGTTTAGCAGTTACAAACTCTTTTTTCCGAAGATTTTATCAGGGCCAATTAGTCGGTTTCACTACTTTGCAAATCAGACGAAAGGAACACCTCATTTATTTTTTGATCAGGGTGTCGAAGGGCTATGGCTGATTGCGAGTGGCGCGTTTAAAAAAGTACTCATTGCGGATAATATCGGTGTCTATGTAGCGTTGTGCGTCAACAATTTGGAACGGGCAGGCAGCGGCGATCTTTGGTTAATGGTGATTGCCTACGGGTTGCAGCTTTACTTTGATTTCAGTGGCTATGTTGACTTGGCGTTGGGTAGTGCGAAGCTATTGGGGTTTAATTTACCGGCTAACTTTGATTTTCCTTATTTTTCAACAAATTTGGCGGATTTTTGGCGTCGCTGGCATATGAGTTTGGGGGAATGGTTGCGTAATTATTTGTACTTTCCCCTCGGTGGTTCGCGGCGTGGTTTACTCCGGACTTGTGTGAATTTATTCTTGGTGATGTTCCTTGCGGGGATTTGGCATGGGGCGGCGTGGGGTTATGTGATTTGGGGCGGTATTCATGGTGTTGGGCTGGCTATTCATCGTCTGAATGGGGCGATCGCCGCACGTTTCAAATTTTTACAACAATTCTGGGCCTCAATTCCGGGCACGTTGTTTAGCTGGGGCATCACCCAAACCCTTGTTTTTCTGGCATGGATTCCCTTCCGACTCCCGGATGGACAGCAAGCACGTTTACTGTTAAATCATTTTTGGCAGCATCAAGGCGATATTCAATTTGGCACCAAAATCTACCTAGAAGGGCTGAATATGGGCCGCTCCTATTTTGTCTTTTTGTTAGGGCTGCTCGGCATCGGCATGGGACTGGCCTACCTAGTCCAACGCCGCTGGCAACTTAACCTAAATTGGGCCTTAAAACTCGCTTTTGTCCCTTTATGTTTCTATGCAGTTTGGATTTTTGCACCGGAAGGAAATGTGCCGTACATCTATTTTGATTTTTAGGATTTCCAGTCTACTAACGATTGTTCTAAAACATATTTTGAGACTGCCTGAATTTCTGGAGCAGTTAGGCGATCGCCGAAAGCAGACATACCTCTGCCCTTACCGTTAGTGACAATTTCAGTAATCGCTTCAACAGACGTATAACCATGCTTTTCCATCGCTTGTCTTTTGAGATTTTTGCCACGTCGCATAATGTTGCCGCCGTTCGCATGACAGCCCGCACAATTCGCCTCAAAAATCTGAACGCCATCAGTCGTTTCCGCTGCGAGACCCGGCATTGCCAAGAGAGGGAGCAGAAATAGCACCACCATCAAAAGAATCATCACCTGCACCACTTTTTTGCTCATCATTGTTCAAGATTCCTTACATTAGTTGTTGATTAATTAATTATTGCTCTTTTAGTGTGACTCAGTTGGCAAGGCGAAATAATTCGCAGTTGTTCGCCGTCGATTTTCTGCTCAAAAAGCTGGTTATTACTCAGCATAATCAGACGAAGGGAAACAAGCTTAGCTTTGACGGCGATCGCCCTTCTTTCGGCATCAGGTAGGTTACAACTAAAATTCAGAGATGATGACCCAAAACCCTAAAAACATGACGCTGGACGAATAGTTGCACAAGGTCGTCATTGAGATGATTTTTGTCTACTTCTTCGCGCAAAATTCTGACAACAACGGAGACAGGCAGCGGTTTTTTGTAAGGGCGATCGGCAGCGGTGAGGGCATCATAAATATCGGCGATCGTCATCATTTGTGTTTGCAACGGAATATCTTTACCGGCGATGCCTCTGGGATAACCACTGCCATCGAGTTTTTCATGGTGTCCATAGGCAATAATTGGTACGTCCTTTAACTCTTTTGTCCAAGGAATTTCTCGCAAAAATTCGTAGGTTTGACTGACATGGGATTCAATTTCCTGCCGTTCGCTCACGTTAAGGTTACCCCGTGGCAAGAGCAATTGATCGAGGTCGGCCTGATCCACAATCGGTTTCAACTGGCCATCGACGTCGCGATAACGATATTTTGCTAGCTGAGTAAATTTGTAAAAGGCTTTTTCAGAGAGAATTTTGAATTGTTTGGTGGCGATCGCCTCCGGGGAATTAAACTGTTCGATCAACCGAAGATATTCATCCAACTGAGTCAGATTAGCCTCTAGTTCCGCCTCTATTTGCTGCACTTGCTGACAATGGCTACAAGCCGCTTCGCCCGCTTGATGGGCATGGGGATGAGTGACCAGATGCTGATATTTTTGCTGGGCACATTCCCACTGCAACGTCCGTTTTGCCACCGCGAACCGCTGCCGAATCACTGCCAAATTGCCAGGATAAAGCTTTTGGCGTTTATTCAGAATTTTTTCTGGCACACCGATTTTGCCAAAGTCGTGTAACAACGCTGCATAACGGATTTCTTGTAGCTGGCGATCGCCGAAAAATTCATGCCGTAACCCGCCCGTATTGATTAACGAAACCTCTTGAGCCAAACCTACAGTCAGCAATGCCACCCGTTCAGAATGCCCAGAAGTCGTCGGATCTCGTGACTCAATTGCCTTTACCGATGCTTTGACAAACCCTTCAAACAGATTTTCAATATCATCCTGCAACAAATTCCGCTCAATCGAAATGGCCGCCTGCGAAGCCAAAGACCGCAAAATTGTTTCTTCCCAAGGCGAATAGGGCTGGGTGACATGCAGCGCATTTTCTGGCGTCACACAAAGATCCGAGTCAACCTTGCGATTAATTAGTTGCAACACCCCAATAATTTCAGAACGTTGATCCTGCATCGGTAACACCAACACCGAGCAAGTTCGATAATTAAACTGCTCATCAAACGCCGGGTCAAACAAATAAGAAACTGTTTCAGGCAAATCGTAAGCATCCTCAATACTCAGAGTTTCCCCGGTCAAAGCAACATAACCCGCCAAACTTTTTGGGTTGAGCGGCAATGTATATTCCTGAAACGGCAAGTGGGGTAACGATGCATTTTGTGCCACTTTAAAAGTCAGTTGTGGCAACTCCGCTCCTGCGCTCCGGTCTAACAGATAAACACTGCCTGCATCGCTTTGGGTAATTTCGCAGCACTTCACCAAAATTAGACGCAGTAATTCTCCCAAATCTTCAGTGCTGGATAAGGCAGTACCAATTGCCAGCAACTTTTCAATCAAGGCAATCCGTTCCCGCGCCTCCGAACTGTTGAAAAGATCGGTGTTTGTCGCGACCCGGCGCTCCGGCATCACACTAGAAAAATTTGGGAGGGGGGTACGTTCTGCCATGGACAAGCACTGTCTCTAAGAGAGAAAAACAAAGTTGTAGTAGTCGATGCACCTGTTTACAAATACTATGAAATTAGCCAGTCTTCTTAGCTACCGTAGTTGTCGCCGTCAATGCTCTATGCCATCTTTGCCCTTGTGTGCTAATGGCTTTTAATGCTTTTGCATCCATGCGTTCTTAGCTATTGAAGATCTAGAGTTCATGTAATTCTAGCGGCACAGTTTGCCTTATTAATAGCAGTCTAAAGAGTTAAAATAAGACCTGTCACAAGAACAGATTAAGCTTTTGGCGATCGCCTTCATTGTAACTAGAACGAAAACAATAATTGGTTATTTCGTTAGGATAGTTTGCTAATTTCAACAAATTACGCAGAAGTGTGAAATTTTACTGAGTTTTGATATTGAAGAGCGACTTATGTTGGTAACCATTAATTTCTGCAAATCGCAATCACGGCAAGTACTCTCGGTTTAACTTTTGAATATTAAATCTTTTGCGTAGTTAGGGCAGACAACAATTGCCTACCCTGTTCAACTTTGCAATTAGGTGAAATTAGCCTGCACAACATTAACTAATTGCTGCGTCCAATAGTCCGCGAGGTATTGCTCTTCAGCTTCTACCATCACCCGAATTAATGGCTCTGTACCGGAAGGTCGGACTAAAATTCGGCCCTTATCGCCCATGGCAGTTTCCGCTTTCGCAATTTCGTTTTGGAGCGCATCACACTCTTGCCAATTGAGGCGGCGATCGCGGTCTTCTACTCGCACATTTTTAAGCAACTGAGGAAACGTTTGGAAACTCTGATCAATCAATTCACTCAAAGGTACGCCTGCTGCTTTAACAAGAGCCGCAATATGTAGCGCTGTTTGAATACCGTCCCCAGACACACTGTGATGGTGACAGAGAACATGACCAGACTGCTCACCGCCGAGCATTGCGCCAGTACGCCACATTGCCGCTTGAACATTTTGGTCACCGACGGCGGTACGCATCAATTGACCACCCAATTTTTCCCATGCCCGTTCGAAACCGAGATTGGCCATCACCGTGCCAACGATTAAATTCTCTGGCAATTGACCCGCATCTTTGAGCTGTTTACCCCAAAGGAACAGGGTGTAATCACCATCGACACAACGGCCTTGGTCATCAACTGCAATCACACGGTCGGCATCGCCATCAAAGGCAAAACCCATATCTGCGCCGTGAGCTTTGACCGCTGCTTGCAATTGGTTCATGTGGGTAGAACCGCAATTGACGTTGATTTTGTTGCCGTCGGGTTGCTGGTGGAGCGCAATGACTTCCGCGCCAAGAGCGGTAAAGAGTTCTGGGCCAAGGTGAACAGATGCTCCCCACGCGAGATCGAGCACAATTTTCATGCCTGCAAGAGAATCGTTTTGCGGCAGGGTTGAGAATACAGCGTCTTTATACTGCTTGGTTAGTCCGACTTGGTGTTGGTACTGGCCACATAATAGAGCGTTGAGGTTGAGGGTTTTATTGGTGTGCTGACCTCGTAAGCCTGCTTCAATTTTGAGGCTCAAATCTTTGAGGAGTTTTGTGCCTTCGTTGCCAAAAAATTTGATGCCATTGTCTTCGGGGGGATTATGGCTCGCGGAAATCATGATGCCGCCGATCGCCTCGGTGGTGCGGGCCAGATGGGACACGCAAGGAGTGGGGCAAAGACCAACATGCCAGACTTCGAGGCCGGATGCGGTCAAACCGGCGGCGATCGCCATCGCGAGCATATCACTAGAATTACGAGAGTCCTGACCGATGATCACTGGAGCCTGACGCTCTGCGGTTTCTTGAAAAATTTGCCCCGCCCAATAGCCGACCTGTAATGCAAAAGGAGCTGTGAGGAGATCGCCAGCTCGACCACGAATACCGTCTGTACCAAACAGCGATCCTGCCGGGAGATCACACCGTAATGCGTTGGGAGGATAATCTGCCAACATACGCGTCAAGGGATGTCCGGCTTCTGGTTTGGTCATCATAGGTATTTGTCCTCACTGTATATAAACACAAAGATATCAGATTGAAGTTTGAAGAAAGATTGGGGTACGCCGAGATCTTTCGAGGTAGCTGGCAAAGAAAAGATATATACACTCCTGCTAGCAATGTACGTCAAGATCTTTAAACCGTTCATAAAGTTACTGTGTTGTTCGCCGAGCTGTCCATGTCATATCAGAAAATTGGATAGGTATTTGTAATCTGTTCACTTTGTCCGCTGGGATACTTTGGCAATCAGGGAAATTGCGTTTAAATGTAATGGGAATTTTCCCGGCTCTTTTTACTCGACACGTTTTTTTAAAATTATGGTTGCCCTTACTCCAAATCCTAGCTATAGCGTCACTATGCGTTTGCGTATCCCTAATCAGGCGGGAACTCTAGCCCTCGTGACTCAGGCGATCGCCGAAGTGGGTGGTAGTCTCGGCAATATTGAACTGATCGAACGGAATCTCAAATTTTTGCTGCGGGACATCACCGTCGATGCTTCTAGCGACAAACATTCGGCAGAAATCGAAGAAGCGGTAAAAGCAGTACCGGATATTGAAGTCATCTCTATTTCAGACCGTACTTTTGATATCCACAAAGGCGGCAAAATCACTGTTGAAAGCCGCATTCCCCTGACCGTAACTTCTGATTTGGCGATGGCCTATACGCCGGGTGTGGGTCGGGTGTGCAAAGAAATTGCAGAGCATCCTGAAAAGGTGTTTGATCTCACCGTCAAAAGCAACATGGTGGCGATCGTCACCGATGGCAGTGCAGTGCTGGGCTTGGGTAATCTTGGCCCCGAAGCGGCAATGCCCGTGATGGAAGGGAAGGCAATGCTGTTTAAAGAATTTGCTGATGTCAATGCGTTTCCCATTTGTCTCGCGACGCAAGATGTGGACGAAATCGTGAAGACGGTTAAATATCTCGCGCCAGTATTCGGTGGTGTAAATCTTGAAGATATTGCCGCGCCCCGCTGTTTTGAAATTGAAAAACGCCTCAAGGCAGAAACTGATATTCCGATTTTTCACGACGATCAACATGGGACGGCGATCGTTTCTCTTGCGGCTTTATTTAACGCAGTCAAATTGGTCAAAAAAGATCTCAAAGACGTCAAAGTCGTCATCAATGGTGCTGGGGCTGCGGGCATTGCGATCGCCAAATTACTCCGTCAAGCCGGGGTACAAGACATTTGGATGTGTGACTCGCGGGGCATTATCTCTAGCAAACGGGATAGCCTCACGCCAGAAAAAGCTGAATTTACGGTCGAAGCGGAAGGCAACCTTGCAGACGCGATGCAAGGCTCTGATATTTTCCTCGGTGTGAGTGTACCGGGCGTGGTGACCCCTGAAATGGTGGAATCGATGGCGACAGATCCGATTGTGTTTGCGATGGCGAATCCGATCCCCGAAATTCAACCCGAACTCATCATGGATAAAGCGGCGGTTGTGGCGACGGGTCGCAGCGACTACCCCAACCAAATCAATAATGTTCTGGCTTTCCCCGGCGTTTTCCGTGGGACTTTAGACTGTCGCGCGTCTAGTATCACCACAAATATGTGTCTCCAAGCGGCTCAGGCGATCGCCTCTCTCGTGAGTGCCGAGCAACTGGACAAAGAACATATTATTCCTTCTGTGTTTGATGAAAGAGTGGCGATCGCCGTTGCTGCTGCGGTTGGTCAAGCTGCCCGTCAAGATGGCGTTGCCCGCTGCTAATACTGGCGACATATAAAGCCTCGATCCCCCCGCCTATCTGCTTCCCCCCTTGGTAAGGGGGGCTAGGGGGGATCAAGAATTTGTAGCTACTATTGATCGATTTGGTACAACGTGATCCAATATGGTTTTGATTTCGCAGATGCTTTTCAAGTTTTCGATTTTCCTCTCTTGAGCAAGCTGGCGATCGCCAAGACTACGGCGAAAATCATTATATTGGAATTGGCTTGCTAAACGATCGTGCTGTCGTGGTTGTCTACACAGAAACGGATACAGAAACCGTTCGGATAATTTCACTCCGCAAAGCTCTGTCTCACGAGCGCAAAATCTATGAACGATACATCAAAAAACGATTGGGCGAGAATTGATGCCATGTCAGATCAAGACATTGATACGTCGGATATTTCACCCATTACAGATGATTTTTTTGCTGATGCAACGTTAAAAATGCCTCAGTCTTCGGTGACAGTAACCATCAATATTGATCCAGAAACTTTCGCTTGGTTTCAAGCCCAAGGACAGGCAGGACAAAAACAAATGTCTGCCGCTTCAAAAATTTATGCCCAAGCCCATCAGATTTAATCATTGGCGTTTTAGATCCGCAGGCTTAATTGTGGGCTAGTGAGTTGCTCAATAATTTTTAGGTGGGCTTTTGAGAAAGGGTAATTTTGCAAATCGGCGATCGCCACCCAGCCTTCTTTTATCGCTACCGAATCCACTCGATAAATTCTGGGTTCGACTTCAATTTTGAAATGAGTATAGGCATGAAAAACAGTTGCCAAAGATTGCTCATAAATTGCGTTCGGAAATAAATCTGCGAGCAAAGATTGGAGATCGCCTTCGACATTAGGAAATTCCCACAAACCGCCAAGCAACCCTTTAACCGGACGCTGCTGAATAAAAACTTGGTTTTGAAGATTGAAGGCGATCGCCGCCACTAATCTTTTCGTCGGAACCTTCTTTTTCGGAGCCTTACGCGGAAAATCAGTCGGTTCGTGGCGCAAATAAGCCTGACAGAAATTTTGCCACGGACAGTTTGAACAATCCGGTTTTTTAAGCGTGCAAAGTGTTGCGCCCAAATCCATAAATGCTTGATTAAAATCCTTAGGATTCTCTTGATCTAATAACAGATTTGAAATCTCCCATAGTTTGGCGATCGCCTTATTCGTCGGCACATCAAGCGCGATCAATCTCGCCAAAACCCGTTTTACATTGCCATCAAGGATAGATAATGGCAAATTCCGCGCAGAACTAAGGATGCCGCCCGCTGTTGTCCGCCCAATGCCCTTGAGCTTGAGGATATTGTCTAAATCCTCTGGAAACTTGCTGTCAAACTCCGTGACAACTTGCTTGGCTGCGTCGTGAAGATTCCGTGCCCGCGCATAATATCCCAACCCCTCCCACAGCTTTAAGACTGTCTGCAAATCGGCGATCGCCAACTCTTCCACCGTCGGAAACTTCTCTAACCAACGTTGATAATAGGGAATGACTGTTTTTACCTGTGTTTGCTGGAGCATAATCTCCGAAATCCAGACCCGATAAATGTCCGGCTCATTACGCCACGGCAACGTCCGTCCCTGCTGCCCAAACCACTCAAGCAGCGATCGCCGCATTTCAATCAACTCACCATCAGACAAAAACCGATTATCAAAATCTCCCACTCTCTCCGTCTCCCATTCACCGCGTCAATCCGCATTTTTAGGCAATAATCAGCAAACAAAAAAGAGCCTCAGACTAAACTGAAGCTCTCTTTTTTTAGTACCCCCAAGGGAATTTGAATCCCTGTCGCCTCCGTGAAAGGGAGGTGTCCTAGGCCACTAGACGATGGGGGCAAGTAGGACTGAGTGGAAGCAATTCGCTTTCGACTCACAGTTAAACAATCTAGCCGATGAATTTTAAGATGTCAACCCCTTTTTTGAAACTTTTTTGAGAAATTTCTAAATTCAAGGCGATCGCCCCAGCCCATTTCTGTTTAGCCGATGCCGATATTTTGGGTCGCGCCGACTTCTACCAACGGACTTTCAACTTCTGCCCGCACCGCTTTAAACATGCCAAAACGACAAAGACCCGCGCCGAAAGCCAACCGCATTAGCAAAATAGTCGGCACTTCCCGAATAGATTTCAAAAAGCCCGCAATGCCGTACTGCATCCAGCCCTTAGGCCGAATAATGCCGACCCAAATCGTATGGAACCATGAAGGCAATGTTTCCGCTGTCCAATCCGCCGTCGTCACGCTGCCGTTCACATAGCCAGTTGCTTCAAGTAATTCAGAAAAACCTTCGATGCTAGAAAACTTAGGATGTGCCCATTGATCAAGGAGCTGAGTCATCACGGGTTGTTCCCACCAATTAAGCGGTTCTTGGCGATCGTCGCGTTGATTCCAGTCAGCAACAACGAGTTTGCCACCGGGCTTGAGCACTCTGAGCAATTCTTTGGCGAAAACGGCTTTGTCGGGCATATGAGGGCCTGCTTCTACTGACCAGACCACATCAAAGCTGGCATCGGGAAAAGACAGGTTCATCGCGTCGTCAACAGCAAATTTGGCGGTAACGCCGGATGGTGTGAGCAAAGTTGCGCGTTCGACTTGCTTGGGGCTAATTGTGACGCCTGTGACGTCGAGATTGTAATCTTTTGCCAAAATGCGGCTACTGCCACCAATACCGCAGCCGACGTCTAATACGGTTGTGCCTGCGGGTAAGTTTGCGAGTCCACCCCAGCGCACCATTTCGTGGACGAAGTCTGATTTTGCGGCGAGAAAATCGGTTTTTTGGGGCGGAGAACCGTAATGTCCCAAGTGAATGTGTTCACCCCAATAGAATTCGAGGATGCCATCTTCTGTCCATTCGTCGTAGGAGTCGGCAACGGTATCAGAGGATTGATAACGACGGGCACTCAGCAGATAGAGGGCGATGCTTCCCACAAGTACTGCCGCAGTGGCACTTAGGGCTAACAGAAGTAAATTCATTGGGATGTGATTTTGAGGTTATTAAGGTTAAAGATAATTTCCGTATCGTAACTGATATGCAGAATCTATCGGGCGATCGCCACCAAGTAAAACAGATCAAATTGGACAATCACCCACCAGAGTCAAGTTTTCGGGATGATGTTTTAGTCAGCAAATAGCTGAGATTAATTTTGATCTGCAAAATTATAAATAGTCTCAATCTGTTCATTGAAACATTCGATAAAAAGAATTGATTTAAACAATTCTAAACACTATTTTTGCAAGGAAAATATCGGTTAAAAATGATAAACATTCATAACAACACACGCTATAGTCAATACTTCTAAAGGTACAAAAAAAATAGCTTGCTATGAGTTTGCATAGACTCAAAGGCAGAAAAGCAAGCATTTTCCCCCAACATAATGCGCAATGGCTATAGTGAGAGAACCTTGGATCATGATTTTTTTGAAATGAAATTAAGCTGGAATAGCAAGACTTAGCGACGGGTTAAACCTTCGATAAATCTATTTTTGTTTATAAAGTGTGATGCAAGAATGAATCATAATTTACTCTTCAGAAAACAAATCTTTTTATGAGCGATCAAAAGAATTTAACAACATCGACAGGTTGCCCCATTGCTGACGATCAGAATGTACTGACAGCTGGTGAACGTGGGCCTTTGTTGATGCAGGATGTGAATCTGTTAGAGCAGATGCAAAACTTCAACCGGGAACGGATTCCGGAGCGGGTTGTGCATGCGAATGGGTCTGGTGCTTACGGTAAGTTCACTGTGACTAAGGCGATTCCTGAATGGACGAAGGCCAAGTTTCTTGGGGAAGTTGGTAAAGAAACAGAGGTTTTTGTTCGTTTTTCGGCGGTGGCTGGCGAAAAGGGTGCGGCGGATGCGGAACGGGATGCGCGGGGCTTCGCGGTCAAGTTCTATACGGAAGAAGGCAATTGGGACATGGTGGGCAATAATACGCCCGTCTTTTTTATTCGTGACCCGTACAAGTTTGCCAATTTTATTCACACGCAAAAGCGTCATCCAGAGACTAATATTCGGGACACGAATGCGAAGTGGGATTTTTGGTCACTGAATCCGGAATCGTTGCACCAAGTGACGATCTTGTTTAGCGATCGCGGTATTCCTCAAAGTTATCGTCATATGAATGGCTATAGCAGTCACACGTTGTCTTTCGTTAATAGTGATGGTGAACGCTCTTGGTGTAAGTTCCACTTCAAAACTAACCAAGGTATTAAGTGCATGACGATGGAGGAGTCGGCGGATGTGATCGGTGAAGATCGGGAGTCTCATCAACGGGATTTGTTTGAGGCGATCGCCAAAAAAGACTATCCAAGCTGGTCAGTAAAAATTCAGGTCATGACGGAAGCGGAAGCAAAAACCTACGAGATTAATCCTTTCGATCTCACCAAAGTTTGGCCCCATGCCGATTATCCGTTAATCGAAATTGGTCAATTGGAACTGAACCGCAATCCTGAAAACTATTTCGCAGAAGTAGAGCAGGCCGCCTTTAGCCCATCGGTATTTGTGCCCGGTATCGGCGCGAGTCCCGACAAAGTGTTGCAGGCGCGATTGATGTCTTACCCTGATGCGCACCGATATCGTGTCGGCTCCAACTATCAGTTGTTGCCAGTGAACAAGCCGCGTTGCCCAGTGATGAATTATCAACGGGATGGCGCGATGAACCCCGGCATTGGTGGCAGTAGCCCAAATTATTATCCCAACAGCTTTGATGATATGCCGAAGGAAGCACCGCAATATGCTGAACCGCCTTTGCCGTTAGGGGATGTTGTCGCCGATCGCTACGATGCTAGTGATAACGATAATTACACTCAGGCGGGTAATCTCTGGCGGTTGTTTGATGATGAGCATAAAAAGCGCACCGCTAAGGCGATCGCCGGCACGATGGAAGGCATCCCGCAAGAAGTGCAAATGAGACAACTGTGTCATTTCTTCCGTGCGGATAAAGAATACGGTCAGAAAGTTGCCGATGCTTTGGGCTTAAAAATTGAACCAGAAATGCTCGCAAAACTTGGCTAATTTTTCAGTTAATTTCTCGCTCAATTAATTATTAATTTTGTTCTCCCAAATATTCCAACTTTGGGGGGACTTTTTTACTTAAATTAGATGAGAAAATAGTGGCGATCGCCCTTCATAATCACGACAACTCAAGCTAATCACTGTCAAAAAATAACTTAAAGTAATCTTTGAAAATGACCGAGCCTATTCGTATTTCTTACTTTTCTGATGTCCTTTGTGTTTGGGCATATATCGCACAGATTCGCATCGATGAACTGCTTGCCAACTTTCCAGAACAAATCTCGATCGATTATCATTTTTTGCCTGTCTTCGGCAACGCACGAGAAAAGCTGGAAAATCGTTGGGGCGATCGCGGCGGACTAAAAGGATATAGCAATCACGTGAGTGAAGTCGCCGAAAAATTTGACCACATCACCGTCAATCCTGATATTTGGCAAGTCAAAACACCAACTTCTTCCACATCTTGTCATTTGTTTCTTCATGCCATTGAACTATTAGAAACAAAAGAAATTATTCCGAAATCAGATGCTCTTTTTCAAAAAATAACTTGGGCATTTCGGGAAGCCTTTTTTGTAAATTTAGCCGATGTTAGTAATCGTCAAGTACAGTTTGAAATTGCAGGAAAATTAGGCTTGCCAATCGCCGCAATCCAAGCACAAATTGACAGTGGTGAAGCGGCGGCTTTACTGTCAAAAGATTTTGATTTGATTAAAGAACATGCGGTAAGTGTTAGCCCTACTTTGATTTTTAATGAGGGACGACAACGTCTAAATGGGAACGTCGGCTATCGAGTTATTGAAGCGAATATTCGTGAATTGCTGAATAATCCATCTACTACACAATCTTGGTGTTAGGCGATCGCCGGATCGATGACGGGAGTCTGCTCAGGTCAAAGTTAGGTCAGAGCCAATCAGTTTTTGTTTCGGTAAAAGACATCAAAATGGTACTCCTGCTCAATCGAGAAACAAACTTAGCGGACAAGATGATACCAAAGAGAGAGTTAGTAGAGATTCAGCACGGTAAGGCAAAATTTCTCGAAAAGTATGGCAGTATGTTTCATCGGCTCATAAAGTAACATTTAAGTTACTTAGGATGTTATTCTGAATGCAGATTCGAGAATTTGTAAAGGAAAATGGCTCTAGTCCTTTCCGAAAATGGTTTCAAAAACTTGATGCTCAAGCAGCAGCAGAAATACGTGTGGCGATCGCCCGTCTGGAGCTAGGAAATACTGCAAATATCAAATGGTTTAGCG
The DNA here is from genome assembly GCA_049644465.1 of Limnothrix sp. Classification (GTDB taxonomy): domain Bacteria; phylum Cyanobacteriota; class Cyanobacteriia; order Cyanobacteriales; family MRBY01; genus MRBY01. The sequence goes on along the minus strand of JBARRZ010000057.1, from coordinate 12,600 downwards.
GCATTGGTGAGTACAAAATTAATTGGGGTGCGGGTTATCGGATCTATTTAGTACAGGATGGTGTCGAGCTAATTATTCTGTTTGGTGGAGGCACAAAGAAAACTCAAAAGTCTGACATTGCGAAAGCCAAAAAATTATATGAAAAATACAAAGCTCGAAAAAAAACTAATAAATCTCAATGAAGGAGATTTGTTGTGTTAGTTAGGGATTTTTCCGAAACTGTTCAGGAGCGAATTCAAGAGGATCATGAGTTTGCGATCGCCTTATTTAATGAGGCCGCATCATTATTATTAAATGGTGAACCGGAAACAGCGCGGTTAGTTTTGCGAGATTTAGTTAATGGGACAATCGGGTTTGAGACGTTGGCAGAGATGACTGGTAGACCGAGTAAAAGCTTGCATCGAATGTTGTCAGCCAAAGGAAATCCGACGATGGATAATTTCACACTAATTTTTAAGATATTACGGGAAAACTTAAATTTAGAGGTTTCTGTTCAGACTGTTTCAACGGCAAGCTGAAGAAGATTTCTGAATCCTTTTCCAGCCAACCAGTCATAATTATGAACTAGTGACCCTTTTTTAGAATATTGCAAGTCTCTATGACCACTTCCCCCCTGAGCTGGACAGAACTCGAAGCCCTTACCGATTTTCAGCTGGAGCCAGTCAATGGCAAGACCAATGCCCAAGCCCGTCTACGATTATTTGGGCAAACCGAAGCTGATGTGCGGGTGACGCTGTACCGCGATAATCATGCGTGGTGTCCCTATTGCCAGAAAATTTGGTTATGGCTGGAGGAAATGCAGATTCCCTACCGCATCGAGAAGGTGACGATGTTTTGCTATGGCGAAAAGGAATCTTGGTATAAACGCAAAGTGCCGTCGGGGATGCTGCCAGCTCTGGAATTAGACGGGCAAATGATCACGGAAAGTGACGATATTTTGATCGCGCTGGAACAGGTTTTCGGCACGTTGAAATACGGGATGCAAGATCCAAAAGTTCTACCATTGCGCCGTTTGGAAAGATTGCTCTTTCGGGCTTGGTGTAATTGGCTTTGCCGTCCGCCGATGTTTCCCGGACAGGACAAAGATTCCCGCCGTAAATTTATTCAAGTCGTGCAGCAGGTTGAGGAGGCGATCGCCGCTACATCTAGCCCCTATTTTCTCGATGATTTCAGCACTGCCGATGTGATTTTTACGCCCTATGTAGAGCGGATGAATGCGAGTTTGTTTTATTACAAAGGCTATTCGCTGCGGGAGGAAAATCCCCGGATGTCTGCGTGGTTTGATGCGATGGAAACGCGGTTAACTTATCGTGGCACTCAGAGCGATTTTCATACTCACGTCCATGATTTGCCGCCACAAATGGGGGGCTGCTATGCCAATGGTTTACCGGAGGCGATCGCCAACCAAACGCGGGTGGATGAGGGGGAATGGTTTGGTTTACCGGATGTGACTTACCCTGAACCGGACAACGCCAAACAGGAAGCATTGCAACAGGTGATTCGCCATCGCCGCAATATTGTGCAAGCAAATCCCGCGAATGATCAGTTTTTTGATCAGGCTTTACGGTGCGCTCTAACCGTCATGATGACGGGCGAAATTTGTGAACCGATGGCAGGTGCTGATCAGCCGCTGCGATACCTGCGGGACAGAATTAATGTGCCCCGCGATATGTCGATTTATGCGGCAAAACATTTACGTACAGCGCTCGAAAATACGGCAAAATTAGTCGGCGATCGCCAAGGAGAACCCATTCCAGTACGTAACCGTCGCGACCAAGATCCGGCCAATTTCAAAAGCTAATATTGTTCGCGGAGGCAAAGATCGTGATTCGTTTATCTCAGGCTCATTTGCAGACATTTGCGCAATGTCCGCCGAGTTTTCAGCAGAAATACTTGGCAAAACTGGCTAGCCCAAACGATCCGCAGCAATTAGCAAAGCAGCGCTGGGGGGTGCAATTTCACCAAATTATGCAGCAGTTGCAGCTCGGTTTTACTCTCGAAACGTTGGTCACGGAGGACGAGTTAAAAGTTTCGGTCGAAGCATTATTGGCGCAAATTCCTGATTTTTTACAAACGCCAAACGATCATTTTTCGGAAGCGGAACATCGGCGATCGCTGCAAGTGGGAGATTTTGCCTTAACGGTGATTTATGACTGGCTGGTGCAACGGGGCGATCGCCTGACTATTTGCGACTGGAAAACCTACCCAAAACCTGAAAAAGCCAATGATCTCAGCAACCATTGGCAAACAAAATTGTATTTATATGTTTTGGCGGAGACGACCGATTATGCGCCGGAACAGCTCTCAATGACTTACTGGTTCGTTAAGCTGCCAAATCAGCCAGAGTCAATCACAATCAACTATTCCGCTGAAGCTCACCAGCAAATTAAGCGCGAATTGACGAAATTATTACAACAGCTACAAGCAGAGATGGATGACTACTTTCGGGCAAATATTCCGCTGCAACATCCCGATCAGAAATCTTGTTGGCGATGCCCACCGCAACTACACGACAGGCGATCGCCCCAGACTTTTTCAGATCAAACTATCGAAGCATTCCTAGCCGATATTGACCCAATCCCGTTGTAATAGCCAGGATTGCTTTGCTTAAGAAAGACTCTTTTTGAGCGTGCGTCGCGTCAACTGCTTCTCTATTTTGCTGAATAAAGCAAAAGGAAAGCCCGGTTCACGATAAAGATGAGACGGAATTTTATTCGCAATTTCTGCATGAAAGCGGGGCAAATCACTCCAGTGACGACCGCATTGCACGTGATGGGCGGTGTGGTAGCCCAAGTTGCAAGTCAGCAGGTTGTACATGCGGTCAGTGATGTTGTAGGTGGCTTGATAGGGATCTTCTGTCTCCAGACCAGAGTGATGGTCGTAGGTCGCGGCAATGGTGCAGAAGAAGAGAATAACCATCGGCATTGCGAAAATAACCAAAGTGTAGGCCCAGTTTACCCAAGCGAATAAACCTAAAACAATCAGTGTAGCGATGAAATTTTGAATCAGACGAGCCTGAGAACGGGGGTGGCGATCGCCCACTTTTAGCGCAATCGGATAGGCCATCACACCAACTTTGAAGGTGTACTCGATATAAGACATCAGTCGGCCCTGAGGCGTTTGCCAAGCGGATTCGTCTTTCGATTGGTCAAGGTAATTGAGATGATGGCCAAGGGTATGATGCAGCACCCAAGCTTCGCCGATAATGCCCGTATGTAGCCCCATCACGAGTTCGATTAAACGATTCGCCCAAGTTTTTGTGAAAAATTTGACGTGTTGATGATGATGATTCCAGCAGCAGATCATGCCTTTAACTAATAGACTGGCGATCGCCCAGACGAGAGGAATCCAGAGAGTTGGACTAAAGAAAAAAACAGCTAGATCAACAGCGAAAACAAGCAAGATGATGCTTATGGGATAATAATCAATTTTTTTTCTAACAAGCATTTGTTCTGTAGATAGACGGACAGGGTGTACAACAAAGACCATTCAGTTCGATCGAAAGCCTGCCTGATTTTACAGCGTCATGCCCTTGATGAGTATTCATACCGAACGTTGGAGAATAGTTTAGCGGGGAAATTTAGCAAATGTCGGAGGCAACTTTCTCCTCTTTGACTAAGGACTGCTACCCGAAAAGGCGATCGCCTTTTTTTGATTAGGGATACCACTTTTTGTTCTGGCGAATTCTATCACAGCTCATAGATGAAGGGGTTATCAACCTGCGCAAAATCAAGTATCCCTAGCTTGAAATTCCTGCTACGATTCGCCTACCCAACCCATTTACCAAACAACCCATTGAGCTTGAAACACCCTATGAATGAACGGACAATTTATCTTCTAGCCGCACTTTTCGGCGGCATAATTTTACCCATTCAAGTGGCGTTAAATACGATGCTAGGACGCACCATCAATAGTCCACCGATGCAAGTCACGCTTATCTCGTATTGTGCTGGGGGTTTAGCTTCTCTGCTGGTCTGTTTTGTCGCCCGTTATCCTCTGCCTGCAACTGGGGCGATCGCCCAAACCTCTTGGTGGATGTGGATCGGTGGTTGTTTAGGAACATTTTACGTGTGGTCTACAATCTTTGCCGCGCCAAAAATCGGTGCAGCTCTGGCTTTTGCTTTAACTATTACGGGTCAAATGATCACGGCAGTTTTTTTAGATCACTATGGGGCGATCGGGCTGACAAAACAAACGGCCAGTCCCACCAGAATCGCTGGAGTTGTACTGGTCATTTTGGGTGTATCTCTCGTTGCCTACGCCAAGAAATAAGTTTTTCAGCCAACACAACAATAAAAAAAGGTGAGCATGTGCCCACCCTGTTTGCCTAAGTCAAAACTTTAAAATCTTTAATTACTCTCAGCTAGCTGCGAGATACTCTTGAATTTGGCCACGGCGGCGACGTAACTGGGTTAAGGCTTGACGCTCCAGTTGTCTAACCCGCTCACGGCTGAGGTTCATGCGCTTACCAATTTTGGCGAGAGAAAGCTCTTTACCATCATCCAGACCGAAACGGAGCAGGATCACTTCTTGTTGCTGAGGCGTTAAATCTGCGATGAGTTCCCGCAAATCCTGTTTCAGCAATTCATAAGTGACATTGTTGTCAGGAGATTCACCTTCGTCTTCCAACAAATCCATCAATTCTGTGTCTTTGTTATCGCCGACACGCACATCAAGAGAGATGGGATGGCGAGAAACGCGAAAAAATTCACGAATTTTTTCAGGCTCTATCTCTAAGGCTTCGGCGATTTCCACGACGGTCGCGGCACGGCCTAGGTTTTGAGATAATTCTCGCTGGGTTTTTTTGATTTTATTGAGCTTTTCGGTGATATGAATCGGCAGACGAATCGTGCGTCCTTGCTGGGCGATCGCCCGGGTAATCGCCTGACGAATCCACCAGTAAGCATAGGTTGAAAATTTGTAACCCTTAGTTGGGTCAAACTTTTCGACACCTCGCTCCAAGCCGAGACTACCTTCTTGAATCAGATCAAGAAATTCGAGATTACGCTTTTGGTATTTTTTGGCGATCGCCACAACCAGACGTAAATTCGCCTCGATCATTTTGCGCTTAGCCCGTTCACCCGCTTTGACATCACGACGTAGCTTCTTCGGAGAGATCTCAGCCGCTGCTGCCCACTCCGTAGCCGTTACTTCACGATCCTCTAGAGTCGCCTCAAGCGTTTCCTTAATCCCCTGTAAACGAACTAAGTGCTGAACCTGCTTACCGTAGACAATCTCTTCCTCGTGGGTTAAGAGAGGGACACGGCCAATCTCCCGTAGATAGGTACGCACCATATCCGCCGAACTTTTCGTTTTGCTGGGGGCTTGTGTAATGTTTACTGTAGGCATCTACTGTTACAACTCCTTCCTTTAAGTTAAGGGACAAATATGGTGCAGTCATAAAAGACTGAAAAAATAGCGAGATTGAGACTTTATTAGTTACTTCAGGATGGGAGATTGATATTCCGCAAAACCGAAGTACCTTTTGAAATTTACAAAAACAGAGGTTCAGAAAATATAGACGGTGGAAAGAATTAGAAAGTTCAAGTCGAGTTCCTAGCGAAAAAATAGTTTGTTAAGCTACTTTTTAATTTTGCCCTGACTGCCATGCCTTGAAAAGTGCGGGCTAGGGAGCAATAACCGTACTCGACTTTAGAATCCACCATTCTGATTAAACAACAAGGATACTTATCGGAACTTCTAGCTGGAAAAGAAGAGTGTCTTTCATAAGAACTTTTAGGATCAAAACCTTGAGAATGGGGGCTTTTAGGGAGTCTCGCGATGAGCGCCTTAATGCCTCTTCACATCTTTATATTATCTTTAGAACTCACGACAAATCAAGGGGTGAGACCTGAAGTCTGCCTAGGGGTAGAGGCCATAAGGAGTTGTCTTTCTCCTGAAAGATGTAGATTTTCTCAGGATACTTTTAGGAAAGATAGCTAAGAATTTAATTTTGCTGGGATAACTTTTTCTCGTTTTGAATTGTGGTGATTTGTGAATGGATCAAACGAGCGGCTGAGGGGAAGAAATCATCATCTTTTGCATAGCTTTCATCATCAGCAAATATACTTAAAATATATTGTTTTTCACCATCGGGGGAAGTAATGTAAGCGACTTCGTGACGCCCTTGGGTTGTCCAACCTGCTTTGGAGTAAAAGAGAGTATCGGTGGGTAAGCCTGCGCCAAAGAAATCTTGGACGGGGTTGAAGTAGTTGGTGGGGGTTTGCCAATCTTTATTGAGATCTCGCTTGAGAAACTGCAACATTTTCTGGCTCGCTTCGGGGGCGATCGCCTGTTGAGAAGCAATTTCATACATCATGCGGGCGGCGTGCCATGCGGAGAGCTGATTACGAATGGGTTGGTCTGGGTTGAGGGGGTCGTACCGCATTTGCAGATCAAAGCCAGTAGGTTCTTCAATCTCAATATCGGGGATAGGATAAGTTTTTTGGGTGATGTTTAGGTTTTTGTAACCGGCTTGTGTAAAAAATTGATTGAGCTGCTGCCGTTGTAAATACCATGTTTGATACGCTGAGGCGCTGCCTTGAGCCTGAAATTCGGTACGGGTGATGGCGTCAACAATGCGACTGCTGGCGTTGTTATCAGAGCGTTGCACCATTGAGCGTATTTCTTTTTGGAAGTCGCTTTCGGTTAAAAGGTCTTGTTGAAACTGGCCGTACAGGGCAACCATCCAAAATAATTTGGCGACACTGGCAGGATACTGGGTCACTTCGGGTTGATGGTAGGCGATCGCCCCCTGTTTGAGATCAATCAAGACCACCGACAACGCAGAAGCCGATAACTCCAATGTGGCCGCTTGCGCGCGAATCTCGTCGATTAACAGCTCTAACTCCGGGCTATAAGTCCAATTCGGTAACAGCGCGACATTATAGCGATACTTCCAAATCCGCTTCACCGTCACCGCCGTATCGAGGGCCGATTCGTCTACCGCGATGCTGGGCAACAATTCCGTCGTCAAAGTTGTAACCGCATCGGGCAGCGTAAATTTTGCCGTAGGCGAAACATCTTCCGGCTGTGCTTCTAATAATGGTGCTTGATCTGTCGTCTGGTTTTCTAAAGAACGGTCTGCAAAGCGCTGCAATAGCCAAAGGCCACCCCCCAGAATGGCGATCGCCACCCCAGTACTCAGCACTAAGAAAAGCCAAGGACTAATCAAAGTAGAACGACGAGGACGACGGCGACCCTCAGGTGGCGGAGAAGATTGGGTCAAAATAACAAAATCGCAAGAGCAAATAGAACACAAAATCTAAACGAGACTGAACAAAACTACCCTAATTTTTCTGCAAGATCTCAAGCGTTTTATAGTCAGCAATCTTCCAAGTATTGTCAGTCCAACGCAAGTTGTAACGCACTAATCGTTGATCAGAACCACTAGCATTGGCGTCAATCTTGTCATTCGCCGTATAGAGAGTACGCTTTTCTGAGACAACCAACTCTACAACCGCCTGAGTTTTGCCGACCATCTGAAAATCCGAAATTTCTTTAATCGACTGATTTTCAAACACATAGTAAGCATCATTAACCTGTAACCATTCCATAGAACTCAGCTCACCATCACTGCGCTCAATGTTTAAGTCATAGGCTTTGCCAGTCAGCACCGAGTTGCCGCAATTACGCTTGTAAGGATAATCAAACAATTCACTTTTGCATTTCAACCAATCCACAACCACCGCTTCGGCGCCAAACTTATCGATTGCAGCAGCAGGCTTCGTTGACTCAGTCGGTTTTGGTGTGACAGGCGCTTTTGTTTTGGGCGGCTCCACAACAGGCGGTTGCTCGACGGACGGTTTCTCGACAGGTGGTTGCTCAACAACAGGGGGAGAATCTTCGACGACCGGCGGTTCTTCCACAGGCGGCAGATCATTACCCGCAACGTTCGTCACAACTTCTTCGATTGGCTGGTCTTCGATTGATTCTTCCTTGCTTTTCTCTACTTCCGTGATCACCGGATCTCTGTCGTTGTTAAACACTTGGTTGCTGATTACAACGCCACCGAGCAAGAAAGCGCCAATCACACCGCCAGTTAAGATTGCTTTCTGCCAATCTGCCATGCCTCGTGGTGGGTACGGCGGGACAGTCACAGGGGCTGCGGCAACTGTTGGTGTCGGTACGCTGACGGGGACGACGTAGTTTGGTGTAGAGACAACGGTTGGTTCGCTATACGGTACGGGTTGGGATTGTGGTGGTGCAATGGTCGGGGGGACGGCGATCGCCATCGGTACGGTTCTCTGGTCACCCGCCTGTAAAGCACGAAGCATTGCCGTCGCATTCGCAAAACGATCACGAGGATGAGTACAGATCGCTTGGTCTAAAACATTGGCCAAATGATGATCCACACTGACATTTTCCGAACCAGCTCGCCAGAGGATTTTCCCGGTCATCGGGTCAGAATGAAAATCACTCGGCAACTTTCCAGTCAGCAAATAAATAGCCGTCAGGCCAAGACTATACAAATCACTACTAAATACAGGCCGACCGATCGCCTGCTCCGACGACATAAAACCGGGCGTACCGATCACAATCGAGCTAGTCGTATTGCCCGCCGTGTTCATTTGCGTCCCCATCGTTTCTTTCACCGCCCCAAAATCAATCAGCACCGGCCATTGATCACTTTGGCGCAGAATAATATTGTCCGGCTTGATATCGCGATGGACGATGCCTTGATCATGAATGAAATCAAGGACTGGTAGTAAACCGACTAATAATTTGTTGACTTCTGCGCTAGACCACAGGCCCCTACGCTCAATTGTTTGGGAAAGCGTTTCGCCCTCAATCCATTCTTGGACAAGGTAAAACTGCCCACTCTCCGTGAAATAAGCGTACAAGCTGGGAATTTGCCGATTACCTTCTCCCAAGCGCTCTAAAGTGATGGCTTCGCGCTGAAAACGTTCTTTGACAACTTGGTAAACCGCTGGATCGTTGGTAACGGGCTTGAGCTGCTTAATCACGCAACGGCGGTGGGATGGCATATGGCAGTCTTCGGCGAGAAATGTTTCTCCAAAGCCTCCCTGTCCGAGTTCTTGAAGGATTTGGTATCTATTTTTGAGAGGTTGTGCAGTCATTGCCCAATGCCAGCGAGGTCTATTGTCATCTTACTGAAACTTCGGAGGTTTCAAAATAAAAATCTGTTCTTTTTAGTATGACAAATCAGACTTTAGAAAAAGATTTGTTTTCGAAATTGAAACAATAGGTGATCTTTTTCTTTTTGCTGTTTAGGATAGAAATAGGTGTTTTAAACTGCAATTTAATCATTGCTTTTTCAGGGATATATCTACATATTTTAAAGTGAAATAACTTGAAGTTATTGTGTATTAAGGGAGCAGTACCATGGATGTTTTAGGGTTTACTTACGTATATGAATATTATGAAGAAAATCAAGGCATAAAGTCTGAGTTACTTACTGTTGATTTTGATATCTGGCAATTTTTGCCGAATAGTAAGTGGCTGAGTTATTTGGGGGCTTTGATTTTGGGGAGTTCGCTGGTGGTCAACGGGGCGATCGCCGATCATACAGGTACTTTAGCAAAACCAATTAAAGGTGCGGTTGTGAGTACCAACTCAAACTGTCTTAATGCTCGGCTTAGTCCTGCGGGAACAGTCGTCACTTGTCTGAGCGATGGCACTGTCCTTAAAGATATTGTCAAAGAAGATAATGGTTGGTACGAACTCTCAAGTGGTAATTGGGTGGCGAAACAGTACGTTACGATTCCGGCAACTGCGGTGGCAACAACAACTCAACAGAAGAGAATTGCTTCGGCTCGAATTAGTACTTTGGATTTACGCTATGTCAAAGGTAATTTGATGAAGGGTAGTGAAGTGAGATTGTTACAAACGAAGCTCAACTATTACAAGCTGTTAGCAAAAGAATTGGACGTTGATGGCGTTTTTGGGACGAAAACGATGTTGGCAGTGAAGGCTTATCAAGAGCAGAAACATCTACCGATTGACGGCATTGTAGGCGATGCAACGGGCAGAGCGCTGGGAATGTAAAAATCCCTTCTGCGTGACCATGGGATGATAGGTTAATCTGTTTTACGGCGTATTTTTATACTGAATTGTCCTATGGTCAAAATTAACGAAAACTATCTCAAACTCAAGGCTGGCTACCTCTTCCCGGAGATCGCTCGTCGTGTGAATGCGTTCATCGCGGAAAATGCGGATGCGCCAATTATCAAGCTTGGTATTGGTGATGTGACGGAGCCTCTGCCAGCGGCTTGTCGTGAGGCAATGACCCAAGCGGTCGAAGATATGGGCGATCGCCAGACTTTCAAAGGATATGGCCCGGAGCAGGGTTATGGTTGGCTACGCGAAAAAATTGCGGCTCATGATTTTCAAGCGCGGGGCTGCGATATTGATGCGTCCGAGATTTTTGTCTCTGACGGTGCGAAGTGCGACACGGGGAATATTCTCGACATTTTTGGCACAGGCAACACCATCGCAGTGACTGACCCGGTGTATCCGGTTTATGTGGACACGAACGTGATGGCTGGTCACACTGGCGACGCGAATGATGAGGGGAAATATGGCGGTTTGACGTATATTCCGATCACGGCGGAAAATGATTTTGTTGCGCAAATTCCGACTGAAAAAGTTGACCTAATTTATCTGTGTTTCCCGAATAATCCAACCGGGGCGATCGCCACAAAAGATCAACTCAAAGCATGGGTAGATTATGCGAATGCAAACGGCTCAATTATTTTCTTTGACGCCGCCTACGAAGCATTTATTACCGACGAAAATCTACCCCATTCTATTTACGAAATTGAGGGTGCAAAAAACTGCGCCATTGAGTTTCGTTCCTTCTCTAAAAATGCAGGTTTCACTGGAACTCGTTGCGCTTTTACTGTTGTGCCGAAGTCTCTCACTGTAACGACTTCTGCAGGCGAAGAAGTCAAGCTTTGGCAACTCTGGAATCGTCGCCAATCCACTAAATTTAACGGTGTTTCTTACATCGTTCAGCGTGGTGCAGAAGCGGTTTATTCTGAAGCTGGTCAATCGCAAATTCAAACACTGATTAGTTTTTATCTAGAGAATGCAGCAATCATTCGTAAAGAGTTAGAAGCTGTTGGTTTTGATGTTTATGGCGGTGTGAATGCTCCTTATGTATGGGTGAAAACGCCGAATGGTCTGTCTAGTTGGGACTTCTTCGACAAATTATTGATTAATTGCAACGTGGTTGGCACTCCCGGTTCTGGTTTTGGTGCTGCGGGAGAAGGTTATTTCCGCATCTCGGCGTTTAATAGTCGCGACAATGTCAATGAGGCGATGAAGCGTATTACGACTGCTTTCAAATAAATTCAATTTTCTAAATATTTAAGGGAAGGCGTACAGATATTTTGTACGCTTTTTTTTGTTTAGAGTCATTTCAATTCAGTCTGAAACATTTCCCCTTTCGGGAAAGACAAGTATCTCAAGACTATTTGGATTAACTATAGATTTTCTGACTTTTTTCTCGCTCGATATAATAAACGTGACTATCTGAAAATTGGCGAAACCATGTCCGAAGAGCTACTGATAAAAATCTACAATTCCTTTGATCCGTTTTATCCTCTCGATGCGGTGAAGGATGCCGATATTTATGTGGATATGGAGAAGGCGCGGGGTGGGGCAAATATTAAGCGGGATCTAGGGAAAAAGATTATTCGGAGTCGGGCTAGTCGTCCGATGGCGCAACTGTATACGGGTCATCGCGGCACGGGAAAATCAACGGAATTATTGCGGCTACAGAAGCATCTGGAAGAAAAGAATTGTTATGTGGTGTATTTTGCGGCGGATGATGGGGACATTGATCCTGAGGATGCGCAATATACAGATGTGCTGATCGCCTGTACGCGGCAACTTTTAGAAGCATTGACATACGCAGATCAGTCGAAGTTTCGGAAATGGGTAGAAAGTCGTTCGCGGGAACTCAAAGATCTGGCTTTAGCGGAAGTGGAATTTGATAAAGGTGAGGTGGATATTCCGTTTATGTTTGCGAAAATGTCGATGGCGATTCGGAAAATACCGAGTCAGCGGGCAGAGATTCGTAAGTTGATCGATCCAAACACGGTGACGTTGTTGGATATTTTGAAAGAGTTTATCGAGGATGCGAAAAAGAAGCTCCCGAACGATAAAAAACAGCTTGTGGTGATCGTGGATAATCTGGATCGGATTGTGCCGATTCGGCGGGATGATGGGCGTACCAACCATGAAGAAATTTTTATTGATCGGTCGGAACAGCTCAAGGATCTGGGTTGTGATGTGGTCTATACTGTGCCGATTTCGATTGCTTATAACCGGGCGAATGATCTGGCAGAACGCTATGACGGGGAGCCTTCGATTTTGCCGATTACGGCGATTCGCACTTTGGCAGGTCTGGAGAATACGGAAGGAGTTGAGGAACTAAAAACGATCATTGCGAAGCGGGTACGGCGACATCTAGAACAGGATGAGGTGTGTGAGCTTGTGCCAACGGATTTTGCGGAGGAAGAAATTTTGCATCGTCTTTGTTTAGAAAGTGGCGGACATGTGCGGGATCTGTTGCGGTTGGTGCGGACTGCTTTTGACTATATTGATGAGCTGCCGATTACGAAGCGGGCGGCA
>JBARRZ010000056.1:0-13541 GCA_049644465.1 Limnothrix sp. | reverse complement strand
GGGGTTTGAGTAGTAATGGAACAGAAACATACGCTAAGGCTGAAAACTCCTTTATGTAAGGTTTTCAGGGCATTAAAAATGAACTATAGTTACAGCCCTATTTTTGTACCAGTTAACCCTTAGTCTGATTGGTACAAGAAAAAACAACGATATATCAAGGGTTCTATCCCTTTTTTCTCACAGAGGTTTAATTGGTACAGCAAGCCGAAGGTGCTTAGCGTATGTTTCTGTTCCATTACTACTCAAACCCGTAGTCAGGGAAAAAAAGGAAAAACAGGGGAAATCAAATCTGAAGGATCGAAAAGGAGTGAAAAGGATCATGGTTTCTGTTGCTGAAAAGTTTGGGGACAAAAACGAAAAAATTGCGCTTTTCAACTCATCTGTTTTATATGCTCTATCCGCCCCATCAACTCCCGAATCAGTGATTGAAAAAGCCACTGAAAAAGTAGAGTCTGGGGAAAATGTCACCGCTGCTAATGTGAAGGACTGGAAGTTGGCGATCGCCTAATCAAAATTGACTGTAAAAGTTTTCCTTGCGCATTCGGTATTCCCACAAATGTACCGCCTGCTGCCTTCTTTTTTGCCCTTGCCATTGGTACTAGTCGAGATAGTTTTACACGCTGGGCATGGTCGCGGTGGTGCGTCGCCTATCGGGATAGATGGAGCTGTTGCCACAGGTTTAGCGGGTTCTACGCGGCTTCTGTGGCTACGGGCTTTTTTAATTCTGCAATCTCTTCTCTGAGGGGGGCGATCGCCGCTTCCATTTCTGCTCTTAGCTCATCGACTACCGAGGGGGCGGGGGCATCCTCAGAGAGTCCGTAGGCAGTCCGTAACCGCCTAACCATCACCTCAGTTTTGCCGTCGCCTGTCGCCTCCATTTCCGCTTCGATAGCTGCCAATAAATCAGCGGGGCAACGAAAAGCCGTTAGTTTAGATTCTGCCATTGTTATACGTCTTTATACGTTGTTATACCTCATTGTATAACGCTGTAAAACAATCTGTACAACACTTGTATAATCCTGTATAACATTCGTCTAACAAATTGTTTGACAACTGTATAACACGTTGTTATACTGAGATTAGAGAAGGGCAATCGACATACCGCCCTAGAACGCCACAGATAAGACGCTACAAGGATTTAGACCAATGACTTTTATCATCACCGCCGCACTTTTCGCCGCCGCCGTTTACTTTGCGATCGCCTTGATTGCCTGCCTACATGACTGCCTAGTTACTCGTTACCGTCGCCACATTGCCCCCGTGATTGAGCCTAACTGGGAAGAAATCAGCACAGAGTTAGGGGCATTAATTGAAGCATCAGAGCAGGCGTTGTTCACCACCCCCGCACCTACCGCCCCGGTCACTGTCGAGTTACCCAACAGCATTAGAGGTTTACGGGATTTTGTCAGAGCTAAGAGTTTGCAGGATGCGATTAAGGGCATCACTGGTAAATCAGTATCGAACCTAAATAAGGATGAGCTACTGGAGGCGGTAGAGTTGGCGCTAGCGTAGCTACTCCTACGGAGACCGCCTAACCGATGCCGGGGGATTAATTTCCCCCAAACTCCTATCAAATTTTTAATAAACCAATTTAGGAAAACACCATGAAAGCAGTCGGATACATCAGAGTTTCAACAGAAGAGCAAGCAAACCACGGCGTTAGTTTAGATGCCCAAAAAGCCAAATTAGAAGCCTATGCCAGCCTGTACGATATCGAGCTGATAGAGATTGTCATCGATGCCGGGGTATCAGCTAAGACGCTTAACCGTGACGGATTACAGAGAGCTTTGGGGATGTTAGATGTTGGGGAATGTGAGGCGATGGTGATTGTTAAACTTGACCGCCTAACTCGTTCCGTTCGTGACTTGGATGCACTGCTAGAAAATTACTTTGCGGATAAATTTTCTCTGATGTCAGTTGGTGAGCAAATCGATACCCGCACCGCGTCCGGTCGTCTAGTTTTGAATGTTCTAATGTCCGTTGCTCAATGGGAGCGTGAAGCCATTGGTGAGCGTACCAGCGCGGCGTTACAGCACAAAAAAAGCCAAGGTGAATATATTGGCGGCGCGGGGTTTGGGTACACCGTCACCGATGCCAAACTGAAGAAAACCAAGGAATTTAAGACAGTCGAGTTAATCGAAAAGATGCGGGGGGATGGGAAGACTTTAACGGCGATCGCCAATCATCTGAACTCTGAAAATATCAAGACGGCGCGGGGCGGCAAATGGTACGCCATGACGGTATCGAACATCATCAAACGTGAGCAGAGATTGCAGGCGGGTTAATGCGACAGAGAGCAGAGTTAAATAGCCTATTCGGGCGGGAGGTTGTCAATGAGGCGATCGCCCGTCGTTTTGCATTGGTGCAGTGGGAAAAATCATCAGTCACCAACGCCACCAAAGTTATTAAGGCGATACAGGAATTAGAAGAGCGGATACAGTCGCCACCGGATGCCGTCGCCTACTGCCAAAGTCTTAGTATAGATGTTCGAGGATGTCTGATTTTGGCTCTTTTATGTACTCGATAACAATTTTTAGCCCTTAGGCAAGCGATCTGAGCGGCTAAGTTTTTGTCTGAGATTTTTCTAGGAATAGTAGAGGAGTCCCACCAACATAGGTTGAAAAGCCAATGATTCAAATCTCAGTAGACATCCGAAGAGCTATCGCAATTGCAATTGTGGCTCTAATCCCCATTGTTTATATCTTTTTTCTAGATGGACAATGTGGGAAAATCACAAGTCCTTGGATTAGCGTCGAAGAATGTGTTATTCCAAAAAGCTTAGTAGATAAGTCTTAGCTGCCCTACAGTGCTAGAGGACGTAGGAAATTCACTAGCACAGGAACAGCTGTGACACATTACCAATGTACTCATCATTCTAGTTTGGATGATGGGTTTCTTATTTTTGAGTTGAATTTTCTTTGGTATTTTGCTGGTTGCGTGGGATTTGGAGTAGTTGATTTATAAAGGACGACCCTCCTTTATAATTTGGCTGGCGATCGCGATAGATTGCTTGTATTAATCGTTATCCGTGTATCTTTTCAGTGCTTCGGCAGCCATTGATTTAATGAAATCGAGATCTTTCTTTGCTTCATAGTTATTATCATCACCTTTCTCGCTGTTGCACCGAAAGCAAATACCCTGCAAATTATCGTAATCAAATAACATCTCAGGACAACGTGCCTTGTTAATAATATGGTCAAGGCTTACATAGTTTGGATGAAAATAAGTTCCTGACGTTTTTATGTAGTTAATGCGCTTTTGACCTTCTTTATCTACATATTGGTATCCTCTGATAATTGCTTCTTCCTTTGATTTTGTCGCGTAAATCTCTTGACCTTGAACCATTTTTTTTCCACAGAAAGGACAAGGCTTTCCTGCACATATAGCCCTTAAGTCATGTGGAGAAATCCATCCCAGCTTAGGGTGTTTTATCACTGGGTACTTACGACATTCGTACCATAGCTCCTGAATATCGCGGGCATTGTACAGAGTTGCCAGCTCTTCTTTGGTGCGGCGCTTCATATTAAATGGATGCGTATTTCGACTTTGCTTTTTCAGCTAGCTCAACAATCTTTCTGTAGCCTTCATCATTATCTTCTCTAATTTCCTGAGCCAATCTTTTAGCCTGTTCAGCTTCTAGAATTGCGTGATTGATTGCACCAACTAGGTCACCATTTTGAAGACGTTTTTCAAATAAGTTAGGGGTATTAACTATCTTTTTTAAGATAGTCCATGACTTTTGTACATTTAACCAACCAAGATTTTTATACCCCTTTGCCCGTAACTCTTTTTTCTGCTTGTTTGTTAGCTGAGAAAAAAATTTAGTGTTACGTTTTTGCCATTCTCGATAATTTAATCCATCAATAATTTTCATGTCACTTCTTCAACAAAGCATGGTCTCTCATTCTTTCCCACTCTTGCTTTCCAAAGTTACTGATGATGTATTTCTTCAAGCTGTTTAGTTGCCATCTGAGGTCATCAACTCGCTTTTCCAAGATTTCTGTCTTTCTATTAGACTGCTTTGTTGTCTGTGCTGATACTTCAACAATGTCATCAATAGTGCCTTTTAAACCATCGACACTTTCATGATGATCTTCCATGTGAACTAAGTTCTTTTCTTTCAGAGCAGACTTCCGACTAGTGCCTTTCATTGACAGGGCGGATTTTAACCATCTACCGATGTTTAAGAGTTCGGAGTTCTGAGGATCAAGAAACTCTTTAAATCTCTCCCGCTCTTCTTGACGAGCTTCTTCTTTACCTTTAATAGTTAGTTGCTTTTGGGTGTTTCTATTTTTATTAACTGAAGATTTGAGAAGAGAAAAAACCTCTAAGTGTTGAACGGCTTCAAGAGCTTCTTCGTCAGTCATTGCCTCATTAATGGCATAAGCAGCAACTCCAGAAGCCTCACTGATTTTTCTGTCTAATTTTTTGCGCTCTTTTCTCTTCATCGTTTTTGTGGCTATGGCTTAAAAATAGATTAGTGCTGTAACAGCGATGAAGTGGGGCATGAAGTTTTCCTAAAAGCCTTTTAAAATAGGGATTTCCATGATCTGCTACCCATCAAAACACGATGGTTAGACCATTAGCTGTATTTTGGTTGAGGATCAATTTGGATAACATTCTAATTATAGTCACATTGAATCATCTATCCAACCACATTCAGGACAATCAAAGTGTACCGGGGGATTCTCAATTGATTGCTCTAGTTTGAGTCGAGGGCGATCGCCCCGTTCTTGTCCAACAAATTTTGCGACGAAAAAACCATGCCTCAGAATGAATGGGTATTACAGAAGGGCTTAACCCGCCAGTAAGACGTGTTGTTTCTGGATGCTATTGACAAGTGCCTCAAAACCTTAAGGTCTTGGGAATATGTATCGTGATTGTGAAGGGCGATCGCCAGTCTAGATACTCTATGGCGATAGAGGTGATTGAACCATGCCTCACCATTCAGATAAAAAGCCAGAATCGTTTTGAGCCGGATTGAAAAAAAAATACATTGTGTGATCAAGTCTCGAATAGTTCTTTTGCACTACACATAAGGTTGGTGGCTAGTTGCCGTCGTTTTGGTGTTCATTTGGTGGCGATTTGGTAAAACTAAAACGGCTAAAAAATTTTCCATTCTCAATAACCGTCAAATTATTCCAACTTATTGAGAAAACCCACCAAATAAAGGGCAACTAGCCACCAAACGGCAAGCAAACAGCCACCAAATGAACACCAAACAGCTACCATTCACTACCTATTACTTACTAGTCATCCAGAGGAAATTTCCCCACACATTACGCACCTCTGGAAGTCCTTTTTTTATTTGTGCAAAATAGCTCAATTTTGAAGCTGATTTTTCTTGACCAAAAAAAGAAGAATTTTTAGTGATGTTGGCGATCGCCAAAACTATTTTTCACAATCCAAGCCAGCATCGTCCCGATCAATGAATCCTTAACGTACGATTTTTTCCGTTTCGTGAGCTGACTCTTACAAGCCTTGTAGAGAAATCTTTTTAAGCGAAACCGTAACTTTCTGTTCAAATGCCTCCGCTAGTCGAGTCAGACATCTTCTGTCGGATAGGTGTCCTGTAGAATGTGAAGCTGGAACCATATCGCCACACCATCAGGATTTAAACCGTTAGCCAATGACTCAATTTCAAGATAAAGCTAATCTCATTTGGGAAGTGGCAGACCTGCTGCGGGGTGATTACAAGCAGTCGGATTACGGTAAGGTGATCCTCCCGATGACGGTTTTGCGGCGGTTGGATTGTGTTTTGCTGCCAACGAAGGCGAAGGTTTTGGCATTTTTGCCGAAGGTGGAAACCCTTGCGGATAGCGTGAAGGATGTCACTTTAAACAAGATTGCTGGTCAGAATTTCCATAATCGGAGTCAGTTTGATTTTGCCAAGTTAGTCGCTGACCCGAACAATGTGGCGGCGAATTTGCGGAACTATATCAATGGTTATTCTGCTTCGGCGCGGGAAATTATTGAGTATTTTAATTTTGGTGATCAGATTGATCGTATGGATGACCCGAAAGCAGACATTCTGTTTCAGGTGGTGAAGAAGTTTTCTGATATTGACCTGAGTGGCATGGATTCGATGCAGATGGGTTATGTCTTTGAGGATTTGATTCGTCGCTTTGCTGAGCAATCGAACGAGACGGCGGGGGAACATTTCACGCCACGGGAAGTGATTAAGCTCATGGTGAATGTCTTGTTTGCTGGAGACAGCCAAGCTTTGACCCAAAAGGGCATTATCAAAACGCTCTATGATCCGGCTTGTGGGACTGGGGGAATGCTATCCATTGGTGACAAACATCTAATGGACTTCAACCCGGATGCGAAATTGGAGGTTTTTGGGCAGGAGATTAACCCGGAGTCCTACGCGATTTGTAAGTCGGATATGTTGATCAAGGGTCAGAACCCCAGCAATATCAAGTTTGGTAATACCTTCACGGTGGACGGGCTACGGGATGAGGCGTTTGATTATATGCTCTCGAATCCGCCGTTTGGGGTGGACTGGAAGAAGGCGCAAAAGACGATCAAAAAGGAAAGTGAAGATTTCGGTTATGCGGGTCGGTTTGGGGCTGGATTACCAAGAATTAATGATGGGTCGCTGCTTTTTCTTCAGCACATGATCTCGAAGATGAAGACTGCTGAGGATGGGGGTAGCCGCATCGGGATTGTGTTTAATGGGTCGCCCCTGTTCACGGGTCAGGCGGGTGGTGGTGAAAGTAATATTCGGCAGTGGATTATTGAGAGTGATTGGCTGGAGGCGATTATTGCTTTGCCGGATCAGCTTTTTTATAACACTGGGATTTCTACTTATATTTGGATTCTCTCGAATGATAAGGCTCCGGAGCGGCGGGGTAAGGTGCAGCTCATTAATGCGACGGGGGCGAAGGATGAGGAGCTGATTGCTGGGGGTCAGCGGGGCTTTAATCGGTTCTGGGAAAGAATGAGACGCTCACTTGGTGATAAGCGGAAGCTGATTCCGGAGAATGGGGAATCGAAGGGGATTGGGTTGATCACGAAGCTCTATGGGGATTTTGTCGAAAGTGAGTTTGTGAAGATCGTCCCGAATGAGTTTTTTGGCTATTGGCGGGTGACGGTGGAACAGCCGTTACGGGATGAGAGCGGCAAGGTGATCAAATCTAAGGGAAAACCGAAGCCGGATAGCGGTTTACGGGATTACGAAAATATTCCGTTTTTGCGGGAAGATGTTGACGGAAAGTTAGTACAGCAAACGATTGAGGAGTATTTTGAGCGGGAAGTTATCCCCCATGTACCGGATGCTTGGATTGATGAGGGCAAAACGAAGACGGGCTATGAGATTAATTTCACGAAGTATTTTTATGAGTTCAAGCCATTGCGGAGTTTAGATGAGATTCGGGCGAATATTTTGGCTCTAGAGGAAAGTAGTTTGGAGCTGGAAAGGGGGATTTTGAAGTAATGGAGAGATATAAACAGTATAAAACTAGCAATATTGAGTGGATTGACCAGATACCGAAACAATGGAACACTAGGTATCTTTTTGAAATTGCAAAAGAGCCAAAAAACAGAAATAAGGGCTTAATTGAAAATAATTTATTGTCCCTTAGCTATGGAAATATTGTTCAAAAAAATATTGATTCTTCTGAAGGACTTTTGCCGGAATCATTTGAAACTTATCAAATAGTCGAAAAAGACGATTTAGTATTTAGATTCACTGATTTACAAAATGATAAAAGAAGTTTGCGTTCTGCTATTTGTAGGCAAAGGGGGATTATAACATCTGCCTATGTTTCCATTAGATTTATCAATGGAGATCCTAAATACTTTAACTATTTAATGCGTTTTTATGACTTAGTAAAAGTTTTTTATGCTTTTGGTTCAGGAATGCGCCAATCAATCAAGTTTCCTGATGTTAAAAGAATGCTTCTTGTCTATCCACCACTGGAAGAGCAAAAGGCGATCGCCGCATTTCTAGACCGCAAAACCGCAGAGATTGACGAACTGATCGCCCAAAAGCAAAGACTGATCGCCCTGTACGAAGAAGAGAAAACCGCGATCATCAATGAAGCTGTCACCAAAGGCATTAACCCCGATGTCAAATTAAAACCTACGGCGATCGATTGGCTTGGCGATATTCCAGAACATTGGAATAAAAAACAATTAAAATTTTTGACTAGTCAAATTGGAGATGGAATACATACAACGCCCATATACAAAGATTTTAAAAGTATTTATTTTGTTAATGGAACAAATCTCATTAATGGAAAAATAACTATTACATCAGGAACCAGAAGTGTTGACGACGATGAGTACAAAAAATATAAGATTAATTTACAAGAAAAATCTATTCTTTTATCTTTGAATGGAACTATTGGAAAGATGGCTTTTTATGAAGGCGAAAGAGTTGTTTTTGGAAAAAGTGTTGCTTATATAGAGCTTTCTTCAGAAATAATTCCAGAGTTTATTTATCTTTTCTTGAAGTCACATTATATATTTAATTACTTTGAAGATTCTTTGAGTGGCACAACTATTAGAAATTTGTCTTTGTATACATTGAGGAATACTCAAATATTTTTTCCACCCATCGAAGAACAACAGGCGATTAGCGAGTATATCGAAAAAGAAACCACTCGAATCGATAACAAGATTGCCAAAACCAAACGCATTATCGAACTCCAAAAAGAATATCGCACCGCCCTCATTAGCGAAGCCGTCACCGGAAAAATCAAAGTCCCCGCATTAGTTTCCTAAAATGTGAAATAAACCCCAACAATTACCGCCATGACCTTCAACGATCTCCAAACCCAAATCCTAAAACTACCCCTCCAAGAAAAATGGCAGCTCGTCCAAACCCTACTAAACGCCATCCAACAAGACAGCCACACCACAACCCCAGCCAAAACCTATCCCCTGCGCGGCTTACCCATCACCATCAGCCCAGACTTTGACGAAGCCATGCCAGAACTCTGGGAGGCATTAGCCGAATGATCCTGCTCGATACCCACACATGGCTATGGCTACTCCATGACCCATCCCAGCTTTCCGACCCCGCCCAAACCATCATCACAGAAGCCGAAAACAACAACAGCATTCTCATTTCCAGCATTTCAGTCTGGGAAATCGCCGTAAAACATAGCCTCAACAAACTACAGCTCCCCCTACCCATCGACCAATGGTTTAAACTCGCCCAACAACAACCCGGCACAACCATCGAAAACCTTTCACCCCAAGACGCAATCCACAGCGCAGACCTCCCCGGAGAATTTCACAAAGACCCCGCAGATCGGATATTAGTCGCGATGTCTCGACGATACGACATCCCACTGATTACCCGTGACCAAAAGATTTTGAACTATCCCCACGTCAAAACCATCTGGTAAAACTTAGCCCCATGAACCCCACCTCAGAACAAACCTTTGAAACCGCGATCATCGAAAACCTGATCGAATCCGGTGGCTATACCGCAGGCAATCCCAAGGACTACAGCCCCGAACTAGGAATGTTCAAAACCGAGGTATTGGAGTTCCTGCAAACCTCCCAACCCAAACAATGGACAAAACTTGCCGCCATTCACGGCGCAGACATCGAAAACCGCCTCATCCAACGCCTCACCAAACAAATGGACTTGCGCGGCTCCCTCGATGTCATTCGTAACGGCATCACTGACTACGGCGTACGCTTCAGACTCGCCTACTTCAAACCCGAATCAGGACTAAACCCCGACACGATCGCCCTCTACCACCAAAACCACCTCACCGTCACCCGCCAAGTTTTTTTCAGTAGCAAAACCAAACAATCCATCGATCTGGTGCTCGCCCTCAACGGCTTACCCGTCGCCACCCTCGAACTTAAAAACCAGTTCACCGGACAAAATACCGACAACGCGAAAAAACAATACGACACCACCCGCGACCCCAAAGAATTACTCTTTACCTTCAAAAAGCGAGCGTTAGTACATTTCGCAGTCGATGACGAAGAAGTGTATATGACCACCAAAATCGATAGCAATAAAACCTATTGGCTCCCCTTCAACAAAGGCGACAAAAACGGCAAAGGCAATCCCCCAAATCCCGATGGCTACCGCACCGCCTACCTCTGGCAAGACATCTTAGCCAAAGATAGCTGGCTAGAAATCATCGGGCGATTCGTTCACCTCCAGACCGAAGAATACGAATTTGAAGGACGCACCCGCAAAAAAGAAAAACTCATTTTCCCCCGTTTCCACCAGCTCGATGTTGTCCGCAAACTAACCCACCACGCCAAAGCAAATAGCGCAGGACATAACTACCTCATCCAACATTCCGCCGGGTCAGGCAAAAGTAACTCCATTGCTTGGCTTGCCTACCGTTTATCAGGACTCCATAGCCATCACGATCAACGTATTTTTAACAGCGTCATCGTGATCACAGACCGCACCGTTCTCGATACCCAACTCCAAGACACCATTTATCAGTTTGAACATAAAGCCGGAGTCGTCCAGAAAATCGATAAAGACTCTACCCAACTCGCAGAGGCGATCGCCAATAGCGCAAACATCATCATCACCACCCTGCAAAAATTCCCCCATGTCATCGACAAAGTAGGCGAACTCCCAGAGCGTAACTATGCCGTCATTATTGACGAAGCCCACAGCTCCCAAGGCGGTGAAGCCAGCAAAAAAATGAAAGAGGTACTATCCGCCAAATCCCTCGAAGACGCTGCCGAAGCAGAGCAAAACGCAGACTACACAGGCGAAGACTTCGTTAACGACTACGCCGATCAATCCGCCAAAGCCCGTGGCAAACAGAGCAATATTTCCTTTTTCGCCTTCACTGCTACCCCAAAGCCTAAAACCCTTGCTGTCTTCGGACAAAAAAACAAAGAAGGCAAACCCGAACCCTTTCACCTCTATTCCATGCGCCAAGCCATCGAAGAAGGATTTATCCTCGATGTCCTAGAAAATTACACCACCTATGAACTCTATTTCAAACTCTCAAAAGCCATCGAAGACGACCCCGAACTAAATAAGAAAAAAGCAGCCAAGGCGATCGCCCGATTCGTTTCCCTGCATCCCCATAACCTTGCCCAAAAAACAGAAATCATCATCGAGCATTTCCGCACCTGCGTTGCCCATCAAATTGGTGGTAAAGCGAAAGCGATGGTCGTCACCTCGTCTCGACTCCATGCCAAACGCTACTTCGAAGAATTTAACCGCTACATCAAAGCAAAAGGCTATGGCAAAGAAATCAAAATTTTGGTCGCTTTTTCCGGCAAAGTCAAAGACTTAGACTTTCCCGACGAACAATACCCCGATGGCGTGAGCGAACCCCAATTAACAGGCTTTGGCATCAAAGCACTGCCCAAAATTTTCGAGCAAGATGACTACAAAATCCTGATTGTTGCTGACAAATATCAAACAGGCTTCGATCAACCCCTACTCCATACCCTCTATGTCGATAAACCCTTATCCGGCGTAAAAGCAGTCCAAACCCTATCCCGTCTCAATCGCATCGCCCCCGGCAAAGAAAATACCTTCGTACTGGACTTTAGAAACACCCGCGAAACCATCCTCGAATCCTTCCAGCCCTATTACGAACTCACCGCCCTCAAGGAAGAACCGAACCCCAATCACCTCTATGACCTCAAGGGACAACTAGACCAATATCAGATCTACTTGACCTCAGAAATTAACGCCTTCGCCAAAGTCTACTTTGACCCCAAAACCAAGATGACCCCCAAAGCACAAGGGAAACTCTATGCACTTTTGGAACCTGCTGGCGATCGCTATAAAGCCCTAGAAACCGAGGAAAAACAAGACGAATTTAAAAAGAGCTTGCGGACATGGATAAACCTTTACTCATTCCTATCCCAGCTCATGCCATTCCGCGACACAGAGCTAGAAAAATTCTTTGCCTTCTCTAGACTACTACTCACAAAATTGCCCAAGCGAAGCCTTGCTGAGAGCGTCCGGTTAGTCGATGAAATAGCCCTTGAATACTATCGCCTCGACAAAATCAAAGAAGGGGCGATCGACTTAATCCAAGGTGAAAACGGTGAACTGGAGAGCGTTACCGAAGCAGGGATGAAACGACCCAAAGAAGAAAAAGCGACTCTTTCAGAAATCATCGACAAATTAAATGATCGATTTGGTACAGAGTTTGAAGAAGCAGACCGCCTATTTTTTGAGCAGATAGAAGCTGAATTGGTGCAGGATGAAGCCCTTAAAACCCAAGCCCAAGCAAATAAACTAGATACTTTCAAATTTGCCTTTGAAGAAACCTTTATTGACAAGCTCATCGAACGCATGGAGCAAAATCAAGACATTTTTGAGAAAATTCTAGGAGATCAATCCTTCGGTGGTTTGGTTAAAGAAATCATGATGAAAAGTGTCTATCAACGCCTCAATGAAGATGAAGCTACCTGAGTTATGATGTGGCGATCGCCTATAAAAATCCCCCGCTCCGCAATGGTTTGGGGGATTTGTTTTCTTACAGAATGGGGATATTTGTTTAGTCAACTAAACCACACCCACAGCGAGAATTCTCACAACTTTTGCCTTCTTGATGACCATTAGCACAGGCTTCACTGCAATAGTATTTATCTTCATTCTTGATTGCTGCTTTGATATCCATCGTGCATACACAATTAGGACAAGCACAGTTGACTTGAGTTGCTGTCGTCATAATTTAACCTACTAATGAAAATTCATTCGTTTCTATTCTAGCTCCATAGAAATAGATGAAATGTTATGGTCAAATAGTGAAAGTTTTGCCGCATTCTCCGCATCGATATCGCTGTGAGCCGTTTCTATTTTTTGCGTGGCGTGAAATGTTGCGTGATTCACAATCGGGGCATTCTAGGGGGATACCCTCTAGTTCTACGTGATTGCGTGAACCCAGTCTGTATAGGTGATTGAACCATTCCCGCAGTGCGGGGTTCTGTGTGATTGCGTGATCCTGCGAGGGAGATTTAGGGAGATTTAGGGAGATTTGATCGCCACCATCAAGCCCATCAACCAAGGGAATAGTTATCGGCAAGGAAATTAACGGTTTTAGGTTTTGCGGTGGGAGGTCTTTCCGGGCTACTTGGTAATGCCCATGGGTCGGGTGAACCATCAACTCATCATCACCAATAAGCATCGGATAGGCGATCGCCTTACTGAGTTCATGAAGGGTTCGGTCGGGATGAGTCTTGAGGTATTTCCGAGCGATTTTTTGGAGTCGAATCAGTGCGAAATTCTCCAGAAAGTCCCCTTGCCCATCAAGCCCCAATGACTTCACATTCCCAGACTGGCTAATGAAGATTGGAAACTTGTTTCGCTTCCGCCCCCGGCTGCCATATTGCAGGATGAATCTATCGGGAATGTCAGAGCCGATTTGCTTGGCATAAGCCCGAATCGCTGGGAACTCATCGCAGATAATCACCAACGGCGTTTTATCCCGACTTTCCAGCAGGTCTAAAAGCTTTTCCATCTGCTGAATAATCAAGTCATAGTCATTGAGTACCAGCAGCTCACCCCATGGGTAAAAGTCGTCATCTTTGTCGGCATCCGCATCAAAAACAATCACCTGAGATGGTGGGAG
>JBARRZ010000055.1:0-1943 GCA_049644465.1 Limnothrix sp. | reverse complement strand
AAGATAATACCGAATCAGGATCAGCAATTCACGATTCAAGACATTGATTCGGAGCTAAGAAAAAAAGATTATTCAGTTGTGCATATTGCAACCCATGGGGAATTTGACTTCGATCCAGAACTTTCTTTCCTTGTAACAGAGGGAGCAAAACTTAAACTATCTAGGTTTGAAGAAATGATGCGGCAGGTAAATACAGATCGTACTCGCATTGATATTCTTGCTTTAACTGGATGTAAAACAGCTGTTGGAGATCCGCGTTCGAGTTTAGGTCTTGCAGGTATAGCCGTGCAATCAGGTGTTAGTAGTGCGATCGCCTCTTTGTGGCAAATAGAAGAAACCGCTTCTACTCCTTTATTAATGCAAAAGTTTTACCAAAATTATCTTGATGGCAAGAGCAAAGCAAAAGCATTACAAATTGCTCAAATAGAACTAATTCATGGAGAAGCTTCAGCATCTAGGAGACCTTACTATTGGTCTCCATTCATATTAATCGGCAATTGGCTTTAGTTGATAAAACTAATTTTCACTCAAAGCCAATCTTATTTTTTCTAAAAACTCGATATGCTCCCTAGTTTGGACTGCCAATCCTCTGTTATTTGATTGTAGTTCCTCAATGTTCTTTTCCTCTTCACGAATCAGGGAAATCAACAGACTATCAAGTTGTTGAGAATCTTCAAAGGTAGAAGCAAGTAAATCGTACCAATAAGTATTTGTTAGGCCGTTGTCATCTACAGTTTGTATCTCTACACTTGTTCGTATGTTTTCGGAACCACACTCTATTATCACTTCCCAAAGATACCTTGTGTTCGGAGAAAGAGCTATAGAGGTTTGACTGAGTTCAAGCTGATTGATTCCAGAGCGGGTTTTCTGAGGTTCAGAAAAATCAAGCATTCTTGAAAGTTCTAGTTGGTCGTTAAATTCCCAAATTTTTACTTTCGAAAAAGCCGGTGTTTGATGCTCTGGTAAATACCAAACCAGCGTCGGCGTCAGATCAGAAGACTCACCAATATGACTCCGAGGTACAAGGGAAGTCAATTTGATATCTCGTTGAAAATCTTCACAGCCCCCACGAGATCCTGAGGTGTTAGTTTCGCTAGTCGGTGGTGGCTGATCGCCAGATGGTTGATAGACAATATTTCTAGCAGGATCCAAGATTTCTGCCACTTCTGGAAAGGCGATCGCCTTCGGGATAAAGTAGTGGAAGCTCGACATGAACACAGATAAGCTAAAGATAGAAAGACTGCAGGACAAACTCTTTTTATTCATATTCTTCATTTCAGTTTCTAGCAATATTCTATTGTGTTATGTGCATTCTATGCCTGTGCAAAAAAGTAAAAATGATTGCATGTATGTGCAACTCCGAAATCAACGGATTAGACTTTAATTAAGAATATATGGAAAAAACTACAAT
Organism: Limnothrix sp.; assembly: GCA_049644465.1. Classification (GTDB taxonomy): domain Bacteria; phylum Cyanobacteriota; class Cyanobacteriia; order Cyanobacteriales; family MRBY01; genus MRBY01. The sequence goes on along the minus strand of JBARRZ010000055.1, from coordinate 532 downwards.
GAATGCATCCACCCTAATCTCAAAAAATCATACAATTTTAGTTGTTGACGATCATGAGCTGATTATCGACAGCACCGTGAACTCTTTGAAAAAAAACTTTGTTAATGCAGAAATATTGACCGCAACTAATATGGACGAAGGGCACGATCATCTTCAAAGTGCAAAGATTAATTTGATAGTACTTGATCTTAGTATACCAAAATCAGAATCTGACAAGTACAAGCCAAAACCAGAAGTAGGGATTGAATTACTTAGTGAAATTTTAGATTCAGACAATTTAATTAATATTGTTGTACTTAGCAGTTTCCCTGAGGCACTTGTACGTCTCAAATCTAAAATTGAAAATTATCAGAATGGAGGGTTTACCATTGCGAATAAAACATCGATTGACGATCTCCTAGAAAAAGTATCATGGTCGCTAGAAGGGATTACTCACACAAAAAATGTTTCAGCATTACGGACTGGCGAATTAAGATCAGAATGGTTTCAGGTTTTAGAACTCGCTTTTAACGAGTCTTTAGAAGATAGAAAG
>JBARRZ010000054.1:0-2295 GCA_049644465.1 Limnothrix sp. | reverse complement strand
GAGCAGCCAGAACTTGCCATTATTTTCTATAAACAGTCCGTCAATCTTTACGAAACACTCCGCAAGGATATTGAACAATTAGACTCTGATATCCAGCAGACTTATCTTTCCACCATCGAAGATACTTACCGCAGCCTTGCCGATCTCCTCCTCCAAGAAAACCGAGTTTTTGAAGCCCAGCGCGTCCTCGATTTACTCAAAGTTCAAGAACTCGATGGCATCTTTGGCAACGTGCAAGTCCGCAGCGGCAAAGACGAACTCGGCATTTTTCACCGTTCCCCCGAAGCCAACTTTTTAGACCGCTATAACGATCGACTCCGCCAAGAAATTGCCCTCGGTGACGAACGCACAAAACTAATCGCCTTAAGCCAAACCGTCGGATTAACAGAGACCCAAAACCAACGTCTCCGAGAGCTGGAACGCCTTCAAAATTTCGAATCTTCCTCCCTACAAGCTTTTATCAACCAAGACGACATTCAAAAACTGATCCTTGAGCTGCGAGCAAACTTTGCTGAGAACGATCCAACCCTTGATCTAAACCAACGCAGTGATCTGCGCGATATCCTCCAAAGCCTCGAACAACAGGGACAAAAAGCCGCATTTCTCTATCCCTTTATCCTCGGCGATCGCCTCGAACTCGTGCTGATTACATCCTCCACCAACGCCATCAGCCGCTCCGTCAAGATTTCCCGCCCCGAACTCAACCAATTAATCATCAATGCAGGCACAGCCCTAAAAGATAGAAATTCCGTCAACTCCGATTACACCGCCCTCGAAGAATTACACGAAGTCTTAATTGCCCCCATCGAAGCCGCTCTCGACGAAGCAGGCATCGAAACCATCGTCTATGCCCCCGATGGCGCATTACGTTACATTCCCCTCGCCGCCCTACGCAATAAAGCAGAACAAAACTGGCTTATCAACAAATATCAAGTCAATAACATCACAGCTCTCAGTCTAAAAACCTTTGGGCGAGCAGCTCCGCAACGACTCAGCATTTTCGCAGGGGCATTTGCGAGCGGTAAACATAATGTTTCAGTGGAAGTATCCGATGGTGGAGGTCAAGGCGTAAGAAAAGAGACATTTACGGGTTTATCCTTTGCAGGCAAAGAAGTAGAGGCGATCGCCCAAGTTGCCCAGACCACCACAAAAATTGATGGCGAGTTTAGTAGCGATATTGTCCAAGATTTCAATCGTTACACCGTTATTCACCTTGCGACCCACGCCAAATTTCTGCCCGAAACCCCCAGAGATTCATTTATGGTTTTTGGGAATGGCGAACATCTCAGCCTGCGACAAATGGAAGCAGAACATTCAGAGTTTGGGACTGCCTCCATCGAAAATAAATGGCAATTGACTGAACAACAATTAGTTGTGCTCAGTGCTTGCGAGACTGCTCTGGGGAGCGATTTAGATCCAGACAAACTTAAAGAAACCAATAGCGGCATCGAAATTTTAGGTTTGGGTTACCAATGGCAACGGCAAGGGGCACGGGCAACGATGGCATCCCTGTGGCAAGTACAAGATGATAGTACTCAAGTCTTGATGACTGAGTTTTATCGCAGTTTGGGTAAGGGAAATATCTCTAATGCCGAGGCTCTCCGCCAAGCTCAAGCCACATTAAGCCAAGATCCTAAATATTCCCATCCGTACCACTGGGCATCATTTGTGTTGATCGGTAATGGCTTGTGATAACGAGAGGCTTTATTAGTAGCCAAGTTGTTGAGTGATTTTTTGGCTTTCAGCGCGATATTTTTCCGCAAGGTCATCCTCTTCATTCAACTCCGCAAACTCTGTCAATCGATCTAAAGTCCGTTGCCGAATCTCCGTGATTTCTCCTTGGGTTAATGCCTCGATCTGTTGGTATTCTCGTCTCTCCTCTCGCGCTAAACCTATCTGAGAATAGAGTTCTGCTAGTCTTTCCCGCACCGTCATCGCATCTGGATTCTCCCGCACATATCCCGACAAAATGGCGATCGCCTGACTGTAGAGTTCAAACTTTTCGTAGAGCATCGACTCCAAAATAATTTCCGTCTGTGGCGACAAATCTTGTTGCCTTAATTCCTCCAATAACCCGAAAAATTCCTGCTGTTGCTCAGAATCCAGTACCTCTAGCCATACCGTTTCTCCATCTTCAGTGGAGGCAACAAAGTTACTCGTCGTAATTTTGACTGTATATTGCTCACCCGGCACTAACGCAGGCAGCTCTAACGGATATTGAAAATTCAACTCGGCTGATGTTTTCTCCCAAGTAATCGTCTCAAGCTCTGGATGACTAAGCGTTATGACATAAGA
>JBARRZ010000053.1:0-26036 GCA_049644465.1 Limnothrix sp. | reverse complement strand
GTACGGGGATGAGCAGGCCATCGCCATTATCATTTAAACCTTCGAGCAAAATATCTTCGAGAAAATGATTTTCCTGCCAGATACTGCGGGCAAGGATCCAGCGTTCTGGTGCAACTTGTCGGACTCTCGCAAAAATCTCTGGGCGATCGCCGCCGATCTCTAGGGCAACTTGTTCGGGTGTGCCCCACTGCTGAGTTTCTTCAATTAAGTGCTGATAAAACGGCTTATCGAGATCACGATATTCCTGTAGCGAAATCGCGCCGGGGTTAGAAGTTCGACATTGTAAAAAGACCGCTTTGTCAGGGTAGAGCAAAAAGGGTGCAATGTGATCTTGCCCCGGATAGGGACTAAGGGTGACAGCATCCACGCCCCACTCTTCAAAAATCGCTTTCGCAAACATTGTGCCCGTATTTAGATCCGCATGTTTCGCGTCGAGAATAATGGGGATATCGTCGGGAATGTGCGCTAAAACTTTTGCCAGTAACTCAAAGCCAGCCGCGCCAAATGCTTGGTAAAAGCCCAAGGTTGGTTTGTAGGCACAGACCAAATGTTGGGTTTGGTCAATCACACCGAGGAGCCATGTTTGCAAACTAGCGAGCAGATTTTCGCCTGCTAATTCTGGGGGCAACATTTCCGGATTTGGGTCAAGCCCCACAATCAAAATGCTCTTGTGGGTGGCGATCGCCGCCGTGAGTTTATCAATAAAACTGGTGTATTTTAGCTCCAATCTTCTACCTCTTCTCCTTGGCGTAAATGGCTATAAGCTTGACCCTCCCAGTGCACTTGGCGAGTTCTGGCGTACAAACTATCTTCTGTCAGCCCCCATTGTTGGAACAGCAATTTCAAATCTTGCTGGATCTCCCGCGCCCCCGGAAAACCCTTATACCGGATGTGGAGCCGCGCCAATTCTACTAAATGGTCATTGGTCGGATTACCTTTTAGTAGCTGATCGATCACGAGGCGATCGCGGTTGGCTTGGGGATGGACTTGATCTTGCGGCATTTTTTCAGATATCAGAGTTCAGATTTTAGTGATCACAAATTTAGTTTCGTGATCACTAAATTCTTTCTGGTTATTGAGTCAACCCATGTTTGAGGGCATAACGCACTAGTTCAGTACGGCTATTAGTGCCGGTTTTGCCAAAAAGACGACTGACATATTTTTCGACATTGCGGACACTGGTTTCTAGCTGCTTGGCGATCTCTTTGTTCATCAAACCTTGGGCCACGAGATCTAGAACGCTTTGTTCACGGGGGGTGAGGTCAATTTTGAGCGGTGGCGGTGTGGTCACCATTTTGTTTTGCTGTCCCAAAAATTGCTTAATGTCTTTGAGATCCTGCGCAATGCCGTCAAGGTTTGCTTCGCCACTACCCTGTGCGGCGGCGATCGCCTCATCTCTAGTGAGCAAATTTTTAACGATGGCTTCTAATTCTTCTGGTTCAAACGGTTTTGGCAAATAAGCATCACAACCCGCTTGATAACCCTGAATGCGATCGCTGGTCATACCCCGCGCTGTGAGAAAAACGACAGGCACAGTTTTAAACCGCTCATCTTCACGCAATTGTTCTAAAAATTCTAAACCGCTCACCTTCGGCATCATAATGTCAGAAATGACGAGATCCGGCGTGAAAGTCTGGAGCAATTCCCATGCTTTTGTGGCGTTCTCGGCGGCAGTGACAGACAAGGATTCATCATCTTCTAGATAAGCCTGCACCGCTTCCCGTACACCGGGTTCATCATCAACGAGCAAAATATTGTAGGTTTTATCCATGGCTTATGCGTGACTTCCTTATCCCAGCTATCAGTGTGGGTTGATTATATCGCCTAAGCTTGCCCCATCTGTGGTGAAGTCTATGACATCCTCTCCGCTACAAGTTTTTGTGTACGGTACGCTCAAGCCGGGTGGAAGAAATTATCCGCTGTTTTGTGAAGGTCGGGTGACTGTTGCTTGTCCGGCTCTGGTGCAGGGGAAGCTCTACGAAATTGCTAAAAATCAGGCTGATGCTCGGTTGTCTTATTCTTACCCGGCGATGACTGCGGAAGCTGGCTGGGTTGAAGGTCTCCTACTCACGTTTACTGACCACGCTGTTCTTACAAAATTGGATCAGCTCGAAGATTTTCAATCGGGGCGATCGCCTACCGAAAATTATTACGAACGTCAATGGCTCACTATTTATACACTCGACAAAAAATTGTTAACGGAAGCTTGGGGTTATGTGATGTCGCGTGAGAATGTCCAAACTGCGCGGGGCATTGCGCTAAATTCTACTAATTGGCAGTCTGGTTAATTTGAGTCGAAAGCACTAAGGTCTCTGAAATGCCGACGCGGAGAAGTGGTGATGGGGTGACGCGGAGAAGAGGAAAAGAAGAGAGGAGAATATTTTGCTTTAAGTAAAGATTGCGATTAAAAAATATCAATTTCACCGTGTCTCTTTGTCCCCGCGTCCCCCCGTCCCCGCGTCCCCCCGTCTCTGTCTCTGCGTCCCCCTTTCTCTCAAATCTCTTACCCAAACTTCATGATTAGCTAGGGATGAATCGAAGCGATTGGTGTACGAAGGAGGGCGATCGCCTCTTCGAGTGGCACAGGTTCAGAATAAAAATAACCCTGACCCATATTGCAACCCAGCGCCTGCAACGCTTTTGCCTGTTCTGCCGTTTCAATTCCTTCGGCAATTACGCTCATGCCCAACGCTTTAGCTAAATTGATCATTGCTTCACACAAACTCGTACTGTTTGTTTTTTTGCCCAAACCCCAGACGAAAGATCGGTCAATTTTGAGATTATCCAAACGGTAATCATTTAAGTACTGCAAGCTTGAATAGCCCGTCCCAAAGTCATCGAGCGACAACGGAAAACCTAATTTGCGGACATCCTGAATCCACCGCTGAGCTACTTCGCTATCGAATAAACTGCGTTCAAGAATTTCTAGCTTGATGCAATGATTTTCAATGTCTAATTCTTTTAGTTTATCTACCAACATTTGGGTGAAAGTCGGTTCTTCGATTTGACGGCTGGCGACATTAATACTCATAAACAATGGATGGTCGTAGAGCTGGGCGAATTGCTTGAGGGCCTTACCGCTTTCTTCGATCACCCATTCACCAATCGGCAAAATGAGCGAGGTGGATTCTGCCAGCGCAATAAAAACATCGGGTCGAATAAAGCCTCTGGTCGGACTGTGCCAACGAATGAGGGCTTCAAATCCGGCGATCGCCCCATCCTGCATATTCACAATCGGTTGATAATGCAAACAAAATTGCTTTTCCGCTACCGCCATCCGCAGCTCACTTTCCATACGGATCAGATCGACCGCTTCGTCAATTTTGCGGTTGAGATCAATGGCGGGCTGCGTTAAACCCTCTTCTTCCGAAACGATATCTGGCGCTTTGCCCCTTGTCCGCCACGAAGTCTCTGAACGGAAATAGCGCATCACTACAAACAACAACATCCGTAGAATTGGGTCAGCAGATTCTACCCGCATTCTGACTTGCTCTTTCGTGACGACTGTTAGCAAAACATCGGTGTTCGCTGAGGCCGATGCTGAACGGGTACGACCGTCCACTAAGGCCAGTTCGCCAAACATAATGCCTTGTTTGAGCACGTTGAGAATCACTGGCTTGCCGTCAATTACGGTAGAAATATCGACAGCGCCTTCTTCAATAATGTAGGCATAGTCTCCTACATCACCTTCTTTAAAAATGAATTCTCCAGCAACTATATGTCGCCGCCGCAGTCCTTCGTAGTGTCCCTGTTTAGTCATGAAATATGCACAAATCCATGCAATAAGAGGCTTTGATGGAGTGTTGTTTTACAACAGTTTATAACAGCTATGGATGAGGGTTCTCTGAATACCACAAACTTTCAATGTTTTTGGCGATCGCCGTTAGTATTTGCGGATCGTTGGTTTCACTAAGAACGGTGATATGGCCTAATTTTCGACCGGGGCTAGCCACATTTTTGTTATACCAATGCAGATAGCTATTGGGGATTTGGCTCAAGATTTGTCGCTTGTGAATGTAAGTGGCGTCGCTATGCTCGAAGCCCAGCAAGTTAACCATCACAGCGCCGGTACTGAGCATTTTGGGGTTGCCTAACGGCAGTCCGGCGATCGCCTGCAGTTGCATCGCAAATTGAGACGTTTGGCAGGCATCTAAACTAAAATGCCCAGAATTGTGGGTGCGGGGGGCAACTTCGTTCATCAATACCTCACCTGATTTTGTCAAAAAAAGTTCAATGCCCATGATGCCGACTAACTGTAAATGTTTAGCCATCGACGCCGCGATTTTTTCAATTTTGACAGCTAATTCTGGCGCAATAGCCGCAGGAGCCAAAACCCAACGACAAACTTGGTCAATCTGCTGAGTCTCAACTGTTGGGAAAACACGCACATCACCAGCTGCATTGCGGGCAACCATGACTGCCAATTCTTGCTCAAAGGGAATGAACGCTTCTAATAACAACGGCACATCATGCAAATCAGCTGATAAAGCCGCCAACTCAGTTGCATTTTTGACAACGAATGTCCCCTTCCCGTCGTAACCATGGCGACGCGCTTTTAGTACCACCGGATAATGCCAACTGTCAGGCAGTGTTTCGCTAAACGTCCAAGGTTGATATTTCGGGACAGCGATATCTAAGGCTTCGCAACAGCGGCGTTGATCGTATTTATCGAGGAGCGAGGTTAGAAAATTTAAGCTTGGCGCAAATTTGGTGTCTTGGCTCGGTATTTTTTTAAGGGCATCGAGATCCACAAATTCATTTTCGAAAGTGACCACATCACAGGCTGTTAGTAATCTTTCTGTACCACTCGGATCGGCGATCGCCGCCAACACCGTACTATCAGCACTCGAAACACCCGGATCACTCGCATTCGGCGTTTGCACCCACAGCTCTAGCCCCAGACTGCGAGCCTCTGCGCCCATCATCCAAGCCAATTGTCCACCGCCGATTACACCCACTCGCTGCTTCATTAGAAAATGCCTTTATGATTGCTCCGTCGTTAAGACTACGTCCCACCTCTATTAAACAGCAAGATTTTTGACCAAATTTGCTAGCAAAACAATGACTTGAAACTCGCTCAAATGAGAAAAACTTAAGCCTGCATATTCAATTTACTTTCATAACTTTTGACTTTGTTGTTCAGCTCCCGAATACGGCGCGATAAGGCACGGGTCACATTGACTGCAATTTCTGGCGTTTCTTCAATGGCGTCAATCAGTTGTAACTGGTTTAGCGTCAAGCAATCACACTTTTCGAGGGTTGTCACAGAAGCAGATCGCGGCTCTGCGTCGAAAAGGGCCATTTCCCCAAAAATCGAGCCTTTTTCTAGCTGGACAAGTTCTTGATCACCGAGGTGTACTTTCACTCTGCCAGACACCACAATGTACAGCGATCGCCCCTCTTCCCCCTGCTGAAAAATCGTGTGGCTAGTGGGGAAAGATAACTCATCCATCACCGAAGCCAGCTTGACAAGAAATTCATCCCGCAGTTCCTGAAAAATGGAAACACGGCGAATAAACAATAAGCGATCAAAACTACTTAACATTACGCACAGATGGAGGGGACTGTCATTACTAAAACATTAACCCAAAGCACCTAATTCTGAACGCAATTGCTCGACTTGGGCATTCACAATCGGGTTCGGGTCATTTTTCAGCACTGGCAAGAGTTCGAGGCAAATACGCGGGCTGGCTTCTTTGAGGTAAGCCAAAACAGCTTCACGCACAAAACTATTCGGGTGCTGCAAACAGACTAATACGGCCTCTTGGTGAACATTCCAGCGCTGGGCGCGAGCTAAATGGAAACAACAAGCTAGACACCACGGTGAGAGAAAATGTCGCAAACTGACTAAATGGCGCAGGCGATCGCCCGGTGTTGCCATAGGTTCATAGGGTAAAACTTCTTCAAGGATCGTTAGCTTTTTCATCGGCGTGTTCGTTCCCGTATCAAATAGCTCCAAAAATAGCCGTTTTTGCGGAATATCAAGCGTATTATCCAAAATCTCTAGACCCAGCGCGATACTAGACTGCGAATCCGAATTCAAATTGAGAATCGCCGCTTGAACAGCACTGAGCGAGTACAGCAACTTCATCAACAAAAAGCACCGCTCAAACACATCCTGTTTTGCTCCTTCTAACGCACCTAACAATAATTTCAGTTCTTCGCCTTCAAGCTGTAATTGCGAAAAATCTTTCACCGCTATATACATCTGGCTCAGCGACAACAATTCTTGCTCAATTAATGTCTCAACACCCGTCCGTCCTAGCTGCTCCAGAACAGGTTCAATGCCTAGCTCAGTCGGCATTTTAATGATCACACGTAGTAAATTACGACGATCCATTCCCCAGCTACCAATCAGCCGTTGAATTAAAGCATTCATCAATTCTGGTGAGCCAATCTCTGCCATCACAGACCAGACTTGTTGTCGAGTAAATTCGCTTTGGCGGGGATCTTCTGAAACGTTGATTAGCAACGGTGCAGCGTCATTACCAAGCGTAGTTAGTGCTTGTTGGGCAGCCTCGCGCGTCGAGCTGAAATAGAGACCTTTGATCAAAGAGGCATAATATTCACCGAGCTTTTTGTCGGCAATCAGGCGCAACAGAGCGCAACGTACTTTTGGAGATTCGTCTTGTAATAGTTCGGGGATGTAAGTGTGGACTAAGGCGGAGTGATGGGAGTCTGGCAAGGATTCGACCCCGATCGTGCGCTCGCGTTCTTTCTGGGAATTGAGCATTTCTTCGAGGGCATAGGTGGCTTCGCGCTGCTCCATGGAATTACCCCGTTGAATAATTAAATTCGCGGCTGTTCCGCGTACGAGCGGATCGACTCGTTCATTGAGATAGGGTTTCAGCGTTTTTGCATCGAGGTTCGGCTCGCAGAGCCACAGATAGCGTAGGGCAAGGGCTAAGACTTCTAATGGTGGTTTTTGCTCGATCAGTTCTTGGACTTGTTTGCGGTAAGTCGGGTTGGGCGATCGCAGCATGGATTCTAAACTCTGCTGCTGAAGGCTGGGCGTAAATCTGTGAAGCATTGGTGCCAACACTTCGGACTGATTCAGCGGATCGATGCGGTCTAGCAGCTGAATACAGGAGCGGCGATCGCTTTCCGTTTTGCGTTCCTCTAGAGCCTGAACTACGGCTCGTTTGAACGCCTTGAGGTCAACTTTATTAAACCCAAGTCGCCCTTGCTCAGCACCCTGCACCAGCAGATTGACATAACTAGACCGCAGGAACCAAGCACTGATTGCCCAAATAATCGAGAAAAAGACGATCGCCCCCACAAAAATACTGCCCTGCAATTGTCGCAGCGTTTCCGGGTCAGCATCTTCGCCAAACACAATATTGATCACGGCGATCGCCCCCAACAGACCAGCCCCCGTCACCCCCGTCGTAAACGGTTCCGCAATCCCCTGTACCCAAGTCTGAATCGAGCCTCGAATTTCTGATGGCAGTGGCTGAAACAAAAACGGCTCAATCCCCGCGATCAGCGTATACCGCAGTAGCTCATCGAAAAAGCGCAACGTAATCGCACTAAAAAATAAAATTTCCGCACTATCAAACGCCGCAAAAAAAAGTCGCTTGTCCAGCAAAATCGTCACCAAACCGAGCACCGATAGCGACACCGGCAAAAACATTGCCGCGACAAAAACCCCTAATCGTTCCACCGCCCGACTCGACACAAACCACTGCGTGAGTAATTCAAACAGCCCTAAAATACCCGCGAAAAGTCCTAAAAATCCAGCAATCTCGTCTGCTTCAAAATGAATCTCTAGCTCGCCTAAGTACTGTACTTCTACCAGCAAATACAGCACTTCCCCCATAACAAAAAAGAGAAAAAGCGGCACAATGTAGCGTTTTAACGAACTCGTAATTTTGCGGTTGGTGAAATCTGACTCTAAATCATCTAAATCCTTAACTGGCGTATCGGGAAAGGCCTGTTTATAACGCTGCGTTAGGTAGAACAACATACCGCCTCCCACCATGATCATCACCGCCGCCGCCACGAGCATATTTTCTAAGCCGACAAATCTCAGTAAGATCGGCAGCGAAAAACCGGAAATGACATCTCCCAACAGCAAACCGCTGGAAATAATTGGGTAAGCACGTTTAATCTCACGAATATTAAATAACTGATTCGCTGCAACCTGTGAATTGAGGTCATTAAGGATATCTTCTGCATCCATCCACAGCCGCAGCACGAAGACCGTAAACAGGGCTAGCAAACCATCGAAATACTGTAGATCAACGCCAATTCGCAGGAAAAATAGCGGTAGTGCCATTAGCAGCACAATGACCATTAGAACCCGTGGTAAAGCCCAGTTATTTTGCATCCACGAGTACAAAAAGCCTAAGCCAGAGCCCAACATCGCGCTGACGATGTAGATAATGGGTAACCACGACGCGCCAAAGCCTTCTGGACTGAGAAATAAAGCTGTTGTTGTTTGCTCCATCCACAACAGACCGACGGAGGTCGCTGTGTAGAAGCCAAACATGATCAGGGTGCGTTCTCCTTCTTCTGGGCGGAGGTTGAAGGTTTGGAGAAGTTTGCGCGTCCAGTCGTTTTTGGGGCGAGGGCGAAGGGCTTGTGATTTCATGGGCAATGAAGCGGGTCTACCTGGCCAAAGCGATCTGCTATCCAGTTTATACCCTAGCTATGATTCCCGTGCGCTGCGATTTTCAGCACAATTATCCTATTTTCTTGAAATGGGGGGATTTTCTGCAATATTTTGCGGATTTACTGGCGATCGCCGACTGTTATCGTTCGGTGGTGAAAAAAGCGATGCGGCGATCGCTGGTCTTAACTCACTGGTTTTAGCGTCGCCAATCTAGCGAGACTTTTTTGATCAATCTGAATGTCTAATTCTGCATCTTCACGGGACGTAATCGAGCGGCGCACCTGACCGAGGTACAAAGGCTCTGTTACACCCGGCTTCGGGTGAACCATCGTCCGCAAACGTACCGTAAATTTATCATCGCCTTTGCCGATACGCCCGTAAGAAAATAAATCATCAGCTGCTTGGTGTAACGTCGCTTCTATTTGTTCCACCGTGATATCAGGCTTAACCGCGACCACTGTCATATTGGAGGCGTTGTCGTAAACCAAGGTGTAGCGTACAGCGCCCGGAATCACACTGCGGTTAAAGAGACCCAAGCTCAGGCCAAAGAGACCCACCGTTAGCACAATCATAAAACCGGTTGTCCCGACCAAGCGGAACCGGATACCCCACTTGAACAAAAATGCGGCGATCGCCAAAACAGCGAACACAACAGTCGCATAAGCAGACCACTTCGTAAACAGCGCGAAATCGAGAATTTCCATAATGTCAACCAACAGGCCAAAATCTATTTAAAAAAGCAATATTCTAAAAGCGGTCTCCATTATCGCGGAAAGAGACCCAATAAAAAACCAGCGAGGCGATCCTGCTGGTATAACTCAAGCTTGTTGTTGTTCTGTGTGCATCGAATAAACTTCAAACTACGCGTTCCCAGCACGAAAGTCGGAAATATTTCTTTACATAACGCATAGTGTAGCAGAACATACCATTTTTGCAAGACACTCCATTGTTTGACTTGGCCTTCGCTTTCGCCTTCGTGCCAAACATGCGTTCCAAGTTTAAAGCCAAGACACCAGCCGTCACCACTAACATGCCGCCAACTTGTTGCCCAGTCAAGGTTTTGCCAATCACGATTAGCGACAAAATAGACGTTAAAACAGGCCCGGTAGCGCCGAAAATTGATGAAATTGATGCACCAATATAACTAATGCCAATATTGTTCGACAGATAACTAAGCAGCGTTAACAGCCCCAGCACGATACCACTGACAATCACACTAAAGCCTTTCCCCGGTGCGACATCAATCGCCCAAGAATCCGGCATAAATGGCGTGAATGTTAGCAACAAACTAATCGCAGAGAACACAAAAATTGTGCCGAAGTTAATGACGCTAAATGGCACTGGGTGAATTTTTTTCGAGCAAGCCTGAGTAAGTAAGACGTACGCGGCAAAGGAGACCCCAGAAAAAATCGCGGCTAAAACACTGCCGAGCGGGAAATTAAGATCCGTCGCACCGGAAGGAGCCGAGATCATCGCCACTCCGAATACCACCAAAAAGGCAACTAACCAGCGAACTTTGCTGGGGCGTTCACCAAAGACAACCCATGCCAATAGCAACGTTACGATCGGGAAGATGAAAAAGATAGTGATCGCGACACCGGGTGATAGCGGCCCAAGGGCGGTGTAAATCAATACTTGAGATAGGAATAAGGCAAAACCACTGCCTGCGGCTTTCAGGAAAAGCATCCAGTCTTTAGTCTGGATAAATTTTTCGATGTCTTTAAAGCTGGATGGATGGAGCGCTTTGGCAATCAGACACATGGCTGGCACGACGAAAATCATCCTCAGGAACAAAATAAGGAGTGAGTTACCGATGCCGGGTGAGATATAGCCGCCTGTTTGAATGAGGCCGCCAAAAACTGAGCTTTGGTTGAGGATGATACTGATGACAACATTTTGCAGTGACAAAATGAGCGAAGAGAACAGGATGAGCATCAAACCCATCTGTGATTTGGAGAAGGTTACTTCTTTCTTTTCTCTGTTTTTGCTGCTGCTTTTTAAGCTGGGGGTATAGACGTCTTCTTCTGCTGAGGTACTGGTCGGAGTTAGCTCTGAGCTGCGGTCTTGAATAATTTCGTCTTGTTGATAGCCGTAGTCTGTTGTTGCAGTGGCAGTTGGTATGGCGATCGCCGCCTCTTGATAAAGCGGTGGTGGTGTCATCATCGCTGACGACTGCTGGGGCTGTTGGTGTAATTCTTCTTTTAGCCGATTCACTAAAGCATCAAGGATCGCTTCGCCTTGTTGTTCTAGGGTATACATCTGACCAAGCCGCTGGGACAGGGAGCTGTGATAGCTATTGAGATCGAGCTGTAGGGTTTTGAAAGTGCTTCTAAAGGTTTCGTCTAAGTCTGCAATTAAACGGTTAGCTGTATCGCTATGGGCTGCTAGTTCTGCAGGACTACTATTAGCATTGTTGGGTGCTGCGCCTTGCTTTTGCAGAATTGTTTTCAACTCATGAACAAGGGTTGGCGCCATCTGCTGCATTAGCGATCGCCGCTGCGCTTCGAGGGTCTGGATATCCTGCTGAAGCTGAGACTTCTGCTGTCTGAGTTGGGTGATTTCCCCTTGCAGTTCAAATGTGAGAGTTTGCCTCAATTTGTCTAAGTCAGCAGTGATCTGTTGTAGACGAGCTTCGGCGAGATCCGAACCCTGAGTGGAAAATTGGTCTGATGGCATTGGCTCACTGTCCATGGTGGGTAGATTTCAGAAAACTACGTAAATCCACGTAGAAACCTTCAAAATCAGTGAATTTGGGGTATTTCCTAATCCACAAAAGCATAGAGGAAAAGTTGCCACCATTGTAGGGGAGGTTTTGAATCTGTGACGAGGTTTTTTTTCGTTGTTGAACTTTGTGATATTGATCACTGCAACTTTTCTTGTCGAGATGGTGTTTTTGGGCGATCGCCGCCGCGAAATCAGTTTAAATTTAGAAGACAATTAAATTTCAAAAAAATGGTGCTATGGGACAGACAGTGATTGTCACGCAAGAAAACTTTGCAACGGAAGTGCTCGCTGCATCTCAAGAAAAGGTTATCGTTGTCGATTTTTTTGCGACTTGGTGTGGCCCTTGTAAAATTTTGAAACCAATATTACAGAGCCTGTTGCAAGAATACGATTTCGTGTTGGCGACGGTGGATATTGACCAAAATCAAGAGCTGGCAAATCAGTACGGCGTGGAAGGTGTACCGGATGTTCGCTTTGTGACCGACGGCAAGATGATTCCGGGTTTTGTCGGCGTATTGGATGAAGGAAAAATTCGCGATCTGTTAACGGGTCTGCAAGTTACTTCTGCTCTAGATGCTCACTTAGAAGCTTTTGCTAACGCACGTCTGGCTGAAGATTTTGCGGCAGCGAAAGGCATTTTAGATCGCTTATTTCAGGCGTATCCCAAGCATCCAAGAGTGGCGATCGCCGCCGCAGAGTTTTTGATTAGTCTCGGTAAAATCGACGGCGCAACCAGATTACTCAACACAATCTCACCAGAACAAACCGAATATTTCATCATTGCCGACAATCTGCGGGGCAAATTATTTCTACAAGAAATTGCCGCTTTGCCCATTGAGTCGGAACTCGATGCAAAATATGTTGGTGCCGCTAAACACGCGCTCGTCAGCAATTATGAATCCGCTTTACAATCACTGCTAGAAATTGTTGAAGGCGATCGCCGCTACCAAGACGATGGCGCCCGCAAAACCATGGTTGTCATTTTTAATCTTCTCGGCAAAACCCATCCCCTCACCCAAAAATTTCAACAACAACTCATGATGACTCTGTACTAACCTAAAGCAGACTTCCCATTACATCGATCACCACGATCTGCACCACTAGCTCCGGACAAGACCATGGTCGACACTGCACCCAACCCAGAACAAGAGCCGCTTCCCACTATGAAAAAAGCAGACTCAAAAAATAATTGGCTGTCTTGGCAGGCCCTATTTTCCGCATCAATGTTTCTGTACATGTATCTGCCGATTTTTGTACTGGGATTTTATAGCTTTAACGACTCCGCCTATAGCAGCTCGTGGCAAGGCTTTACGCTGAAATGGTACAGCACTCTTTTTCAAGATGGCCGAGTGTTTGCCGCCCTACAAAAAAGCTTATTGGTTGCCTTGGTCGCCGTGGGGATCTCCGCTGTAATTGGCACGATGATGGCTGTTGGTTTAGCAAAATATCGATTTCCGGGACGCACTTTATTTGTTGGCATTTCCTACCTGCCGCTGATTGTGCCGGATATTGCGATCGCCGTCGCGACCTTAGTCTTCCTTGCTGTGATTGGCCTGCCCCTCAGTCTCTGGACAATTATTGCGGCCCATGTCGTTTTCTGTTTAGCCTATGTGGCGATCGTTGTTTCTTCCCGGCTCGCCAGCCTCGATCCTAATTTAGAAGAAGCTGCGTTAGATCTAGGCGCAACACCGACCCAAGCCTTTATGCGAGTCCTTTTACCCGAACTTGCCCCCGCGATTTTGGCTGGCTGCTTACTGGCCTTTGTCCTGAGCATGGATGACTTTCTAATTTCCAGCTTTACAGCTGGTACTGGTTCGACAACCCTACCGATGGAAATCTTTAGCCGGATTCGTACAGGCGTTAAACCCGACATTAATGCCCTTAGCGTCTTGCTAATCCTCGTTTCTGGAGCTGTGGCTTGTGTCGCAGAATATTTGCGCTATCAGGGCGAAAAACGTCGTTTCCGTTAACTACACAGCTTGTCTTTTTGTTAAATGCTTGCTAAAGCGATATTCTGCCCAAAAGCCTGAGAACTCAGCAAAAAACCCTTACCGAAACCTTATTATAAATAGACAATAACCGTTACAGTTCTTGACACTTGACCTCTAGGATAAGGCTGGATGATAGCATTTGCGAAACACCCTTTATTTAATAAAGATTTTTGAGCATGTCTAACGAGCTTACTGGAAAAACACCGAAATTCGGTGGCAGCACGGGTGGTCTTCTTGCTGCTGCTGAGAGAGAAGAAAAGTATGCAATCACTTGGTCTAGTGAGAAAGAACAAGTGTTTGAAATGCCGACTGGTGGTGCTGCAATCATGCATGGAGGTGACAACCTTCTATATCTTGCGCGCAAAGAGCAGTGCCTTGCTCTCGGTACTCAATTAAAAACTCAATTTAAACCCAAAATTAGAGACTACAAAATCTACCGTGTCTTTCCTTCTGGCGAGACTCAGTTCCTTTATCCTCTTGATGGCGTTCCTTCTGAGAAGGCCAATGAAGGTCGTGAGTATCATGGCAAGATTGACCGTAACATCGGTAGTAATCCTGAGCCTGCAACTCTAAAATTCTCTGATGTTGCACCTTACGAAGCTTAGGTTTTTTTGGATTTCAACGTCTGTTGGAAAACGATAAAAAACTAGTTTGTTAGCGGAAGTTTGTTGTTTGTTTTTTGCTGTTGTTAGATTTGTGGTGGTATCGGGCGATCGCCTGAAGCCATTAAATAAAGTCTGATATGATAAAAAACTGAACAAAAGGCTTCCGCTTTCTTGTGTCTAGCCATACTTTTGTCTCGTTATTATTCTGCATTTATCGCCTTAGCCGGGTACGACGGTCACCACATTTTCTATGATTTTTCCTGATTTCGAGCAATTTCGCCATCTTAGTCAACAGGGCAACTTTATTCCGGTGTATCAGGAATGGGTGGCAGATCTCGAAACGCCAGTATCTGCTTGGTATAAGGTCTGTGCAGATCATCCTTACAATTTTTTGTTGGAATCGGTTGAAGGCGGCGAAAATATTGGCCGCTATAGTTTTCTCGGTTGTGACCCGGTTTGGATTCTTGAGAATAAGGGCGATCGCACTGTCCAAAAATTTCGCGACGGCAAAGAAACCGAATTTACAGGGAATCCCTTCGAAGTTTTAACGAACTGTCTAGCCACCATTCACCCGATCAAATTACCGGAACTCCCATCCGGTATCGGTGGCTTATTTGGGATGTGGAGTTATGAGCTAATGCAGTGGATTGAGTCCCGTGTCCCCGTGTTCGACCGCAACGCTCAAGATTTACCTGATGGTTTGTGGATGCAAATCGACAATCTCATTATTTTTGACCAAGTTAAACGGAAGATTTGGGCGATTACCTACGCCGATCTCCGAGATCCCGAAGTCACACTTGAGGATGCTTATCAAGAAGCCTGCGATCGCGTCACCAAACTAGTCCTCAAACTCAAGTTACCGTTACCCATTTCTGCTCAACCCCTTGAATGGTCAGACAAACAGCAAAACGAACCACTTAGTTATCAGAGCAATACGACCAAAGAACTTTTTTGCGATAACGTCGCCAAGGCCAAAGATTACATCAAAGCTGGTGATATTTTTCAAGTGGTGTTGTCTCAACGTCTAAAAACGCAATACGACGGACACCCTTTCGATTTGTATCGTTCTCTGCGTCTGATTAATCCTTCGCCCTATATGTCTTTTTATAATTTCGGTGAATGGCAATTGATTGGCTCCAGCCCAGAAATTATGGTTAAAGCAGAAGAAGGTTTACAAGGACAATTGCAAGCAATATTGCGGCCGATCGCCGGAACACGTCGCCGAGGCAAAACACCCGCAGAAGATTTAGCCCTTGAAAAAGAATTGCTTGCTGATCCAAAAGAAATTGCAGAACACGTGATGTTAGTGGATTTGGGGCGTAATGATTTGGGGCGTGTTTGTAAAAAAGGTTCTGTAACCGTTGGAGATTTGATGGTGATCGAGCGTTATTCCCACGTGATGCACATCGTTAGTAATGTGATGGGCGAACTAGACCCGGATCAATCGGCATGGGATTTGTTACAAGCTTGTTTTCCTGCTGGTACAGTCAGCGGCGCACCCAAGATTCGAGCTTTGGAAATCATTAATGAGCTAGAGCCAGAACGACGTGGCCCTTATTCGGGAGTATACGGTTATTACGATTTTGAAGGTCAGCTAAACACGGCCATTACGATTCGGACGATGGTGGTGCGATCGCAGGGCAAGAGTCATGATGTTTTTGTGCAAGCTGGCGCTGGGATTGTGGCCGATTCTGAGCCAGAGCGCGAGTACCAAGAGACTCTGGATAAAGCACGCGGGATGCTTGAGGCGATTCGCTGTCTCGCTGCTGGACAATAAATAATTGAAAAAGTATCAAAAGTTAGGGTTTGCTAGGACGATTAAGTTTTTGTGATCCTTGCCGCCATTTTTGGGCAAAAGCTCTAACGTAGGAATAGTACGTTTTAACGGGAAATTATTTTATGTCTGGTCAGGAACTTTCGACGCTAATTACTTTATTAAGTCCGGGTTTAGCGTTGTCTTTTATTGTGATGATCTGTTTTGCGAAAGGTGGTTAGGCCAGTTTTTGATTCCGATAATTTGAATAAGTGTGATGGGGCAAGCAATATTTTGACTGTGCCCCTTTTTTCTGCGTGTAATTGGTTTATTTACGAACCAATATCTTTTTCAGTTGCTCTAACGAGGGTTTCTTGAAGCAGTGGCGACAAATCTTTGTTCAGTCTGCCGACTCTAATAAATTCGGCGTAGGTGTCGGCTTCAATGTCGAGCAATGTGTCGCGTAACTGCTGCATATCCAAAGCTCTTAGTGCGGGATGCTCGTTTTTCATTTTTTCGATGGTCTCTTCAATGCTTCGGAGTTCGCCTTTAACGAGATCTTGTTCGTAACGATAGAATTCGTCATCGACATCGGGCGCAAGGTCAAGTTGATTGAGATAGCTGAGAACGCGCTTTAGGGCGACACGACGAGCTAAATATTCGGAATATTCTTGGCGTAGGGGTTGGTCACCGACGAGGTTTAGTTTCTCAAGTACCCACTGCATACTCAGACCTTGGACTAGGAGGGTGAATAATACGACGCCGAAAATGATGTTGATAATTTCTTGGCGATCGCCGATCACAACGGGCACACTCAGGGCAACGGCAATCGAGACAGAACCCCGCAGGCCACCCCACCACAACACTAGTTTTTCGGGAAAGGTCAGTGGATCATCGCTAAATCGATTGGCAATCCAGCCTAGGCCGAAGACAGAAACGGCGCGGGTGACTAGAACGAGGGCGATCGCCACAAAAATCAGGTCAATACTGTCACCGAGACTCGAAAAATTAACTTGGTCGCCAATCAGTAAAAAGACAATCGAATTAACGAAAAAGGCGAGAAATTCCCAAAATTCTGAGACGACTAGGCGCGTACGGGGATTCATGCCGATATTGGAGCCAAAATTCCCCAAAATCATGCCCACTGCCACCACCGCAATCACACCAGAACCACCCAGTTCCTCCGTCAACAGATAAGTTCCATAAGCAGAAACCAGCGTTAACGATTGTTCCACCAACGGAATATCAAACCGTTGCGTTAGAAAAGAAATACCAAAACCGATGAGGCAGCCCATGCCGACCCCAATGCCACCAAACGTAATGAAAGTTGCCGCCGTAGCCGACATCGAAAACGTTTGCGTGCCCAGTGGAATTCCGACCAACAACAGAAAGGCAACAACTGCCACACCATCATTGAAAAGGCTTTCCCCTTCCATCACAACAGTTAGTTTTTTGCTAGCTCCCAATTCTCGAAACAGAGCCACGACCGATACCGGATCTGTTGCAGACAGCGCCGCACCCACAAGCAGCGCAGAACCTAACGCCAGATCAGTCCATTGACTCAGTGCAAAACCAATCCCCACAATCGCAATCACAACCCCGATCAACGCAAACAAAGTGACCGGTAACCATTGTTTTTGCAGTTCGCGCCAGCGGATATTCCAAGCAGCTTCAAATAACAGCGGCGGTAAAAAGATCTCTAAAATCAATTCTGGTGAAAGATTGACCAACCGCACATCGATAAAAGCCAGCCCTAGACCCACAATGACGAGGAGCAACGTGTAGGGGATCTGTCGCAACCAACTAAAAATCCGTGAAGATGTCGCCACCGTGAGTGAGATTGCCAAAACTAAAACAAACTGCTGCAAATTTGTTTTAATCGAAACGTCTGCAACTTCCGCAACTTCCGCCAGAAAAACCATGGTAAATGCTCAAATACGCTACGAGAACTTCTGACCCATGCTAGCAACAGTCGTGCGATCGCAACACTTCCTGTAGAAAGACATTACATCCAGATAGAGAAAAAACACCCAAGACTAGATCAATCAATAGTTTTGGGTGTTTTTAATTGTTGTAATTGATTGTGTAAAAGGGTTTTGTCAAACTAATCGGTTGATTTTACGCCTTAGGAGTCACAAGATTGTTTGCACCTTTGACAACTTTTGCCGAAATGATTTTGTCTGCTTTCGAGAGGGATTCTAAAACGTCTTTGCCTTCGGTGGTGTAGCCAAAGACTGAGTAACGGCCGTCCATTAGGTTAAAGCCGGGAGGGGCAAGTTCTGTATCAAATTTGAAGAAAAAGATCTGGGATGAGCCACCGTTTGGATCGTCGGCGGGACGTGCTAGGGCTAAGGCTCCGTAAGCATTAAAGGGCAATTCAACTACTGGTAAATAGACACCGAATTCTTCTAGGGTGTCACCGTAGGTTGCTTCGGAGTCGCCTTTTTGCATGATTTCCATGGGAATGGCGCGATATTCTTTGGTGTTGGGATCGATAAAGCCGACTGCAGAGCCGTCTGGATCACCAGTTTGGAGGATGTAGAGATCTTCAGCACGGGTGAAGGGTAGTCCGTCGTAGAAACCGCGTTGCACGAGATCGACAAAGTTGCCTGCATTAATTGGTGCGTTGTAGCCGTCTACGACTACGGTGAGGTCGCCTTGAGTTGTTTTGATTTCAACGGTGGCGCGACCGAGTAGACGGGGGAGATTGTCGTATTCGCTGGGAATCGTGGTGGGATATTCGGCAATCATATTTTCTTCAATCCTGCCGACTTTGCTAAGAAAATCGCGGCGTTTGATCCAAATGGCTTCGCGATCTTTATCGGCGATCGCCTCCCGAATAGCGGTGACATCTGCGTCAATTTCATCAAGGAGCATTGCTGCTTCGGGTTTAAAGTCGTCTACGACGTCTGCCAAAATTTTGTCGCGGCTGATGGACAAAACACGACTGGCTTTTTTCGCGCCGGAGGCAATTGGGCCCCAACGTTTAGCGCGGAGATCTTTAGACACACCTTCCATACCGTCCTGTAAGCGACGTATCGACTCGTTCTCGATGGGTAAGGCGTAGCGCAGAATGGCTTCGGGGTCGGTGATAGCATCGCCTTGGGCGAGGGAGGCAATGGTAAAACTGGGGGAGGAGATTGCCCAAGCGTTTTGGTTTAGGCAAAAGCTAATGGCGATCGCCAACGCCATAGAGCATAAATATTTCAGCGGTCTGATCATGGTGAAGAATATGAGTTCGTTTGGAGGCTATCTTCCCATTATGTTCTGTGTTTCCTTGAATACTTGTCAACAAAACGGTTTGCTTTCGCGCAACAAATAACCCCCCTAAGTTAACCTAGGGGGGCCATTTTCTCTTCTTCTAACGAGCCTGGAGAGATTCGAACTCCCGACCTGCTGATCCGTAGTCAGCCGCTCTAATCCGCTGAGCTACAAGCCCTCGTGGAAAAAGTGTTGTCTAACCAACAGTCATCTAATCTAGCAGAACTTTTTATTCTATGCAAGTGTTTCCTGAAAAGAATATGAACGCAACTTCTCTGACGCATCTTAATGAAGCTGGTGAAGCCCAGATGGTGGATGTGTCGGATAAAGCGGTCACCAAACGGCAGGCGATCGCCTCCGGTCAGATTGCCATGAGCCAGACTTGTTTCGCCGCGATCCAAGCCGGCGATGCACCAAAAGGCGATGTGCTTGGTACGGCTCGCATTGCTGGAATTATGGGTGCAAAACAAACCGCCAATCTGATCCCGATGTGTCATCCGTTGCCGATCAAAAAAGTGAATGTGACTTTTACTGCCGATGCCGCTCTTCCCGGTTATCAGATTGAAGCGAGCGTCACAACGAAATCAGAAACAGGCGTAGAGATGGAAGCTCTGACTGCGGTCTCGATTGCCGCTTTAACGCTTTACGATATGGCGAAAGCATTGGATAAAAACATGATCATTTCAGCAATTCAGCTTGAACAAAAAACTGGCGGCAAATCCGGGGACTACAACCGAAAATCCTTATAATAGATGCTGACCTAATGTTTAATTCCCGCAAGACTTATGCCCCGCAGCTGGCCCCGTGAACCTGACCGTAAGACCGATCCCGAATTTCGTCGTGCTGATGACCGCATGAATTTCATCGTGCATGTGATGGCCTATTTGGCTGTTAATTCTGGGATTTGGTTTGTGGATATTATCAAGCAAGCGGGATGGGATTGGCCTGTGTGGTTTAGTCTGGCTTGGTTGGGAATTTTGCTACTAAATCTACTGTACATTTCGGCGATCGCCGATTATTCGGAGACTTCAAATGGCTAGTACTACTGAAATCGAACAACTTGCTGCTGAGATCGGTGAAAACATTTACATCGACGTTTCTGGCTGGCATCTCTATTTGTCTGATGCTCATTTACACACGACTGTTGCTGAAAAGGCTGCACCGATGATCGAATCTGGTTCTGTCGATGAAGCAAGTGTGCTCGATATTTTAAAAAACACCCAAGTGCCCCTCGGCGATAAGCAAGTATTTTTGTCCTTGCAGCAACTCATCCCCACGGCAGGTCATCAAGACTTGGTGAAAATTTTGGAAGAGTGCCAAAAACGCTGGTAGTGACAAACGCGATGGTACAGTCAGTTTTTTTGGCAGATGCTGTTGCCACCGCCGAGCTTGGTGAGAGACTAGGCGATCGCCTGCCCCCCAGCTCGGTCATTTTGTTGCGCGGTGATCTAGGCGCTGGGAAAACGACATTGACTCAAGGAATTGGTAAAGGATTGGGAATTTCAGAGGCGATCGCCAGCCCGACATTCACCCTCGTGAACGAATACCACAGCGGCAGAATTCCCCTGTACCATCTTGATCTGTACCGCTTACAACCCGAGCAAGTCGATAGCGTTTATCCCGAAACCTATTGGGAAGGCGAAGAATGCGAACCCGGTTTGACCGTCATTGAATGGTCAGAAAGATTGCCGTTTTTGCCAGATAGTTATTTACAAATCCAACTAGATTACACACCGCAGCATCAACGACAAGCAAGCATTACCGTTGTGAACATGAATTTTACTGAGATTTTTCGGTAATTTAGAAAGAGCGTCCAGACACAGATACCCAGAGGAAAACGGATGGAATTTTTGGCAATTTTAATGACAGGCGTATTAACAGCCCTATCGCCAGTGGGTTTGATCGTTGAGGAAATCTCTGGCAAGCAGGCAAGCCAACGTCTTTATGATGCCGAAACCTTTGAAGTTCGCCTCGACAATGTGCCATCCCATCAACTGCTTAGTGGCGAAATTGACCAAGTGAGTATTGCCAGTCGCGGCGTTGAAATTATTCCCGGTGTACGGCTCGACACGCTTGAAATTGAGACCGACCCTGTAAGTTTTGATGCAAAGCAATTGCGGGCAGGCGAGTTTGGCCCCACCTCTCTACGTGCACCTGTCAAAGCTGGAATTCGCGCTGTGCTGACAGAAGAAGATATTAATAATGCGCTCAAATCTCCGCAGATTGCTGCTCGGATACAGCCGCTAATCAATCGATTACTCACGCCACCGCGATCGCCTAATCCGCCCCAGTTTAAATTAGTCAGTGCGACCGTTGATTTTGTTGGCGATAACCGTTTTGAATTTGCTAGTAAAATTGCGCAGATTAATCCCCAGACGGGAGAAAGAGAAATTTCTGACCTAAGTTTGGCCTTTACGATGCGCCTCATTTCCGGTAGCCAATTTCAACTCACGGAAGCCAGCGGAATGATCAATGATCAGCCTTTGCCTCCAGAAATGCTGAATGGCTTTGCGCAAGGTATTAGCCAAGGATTTAATCTGCGACGATTTCAAGCACGGGGATTAACGGCCCGCTTTCTTTCATTGAATGTTGATGAGCAGCAGTTAGAAACGGCGATGTTTATGCAATTTTCTACGCAGCGGCCTCAATAAAGTACGGCAAGCAAAGCCCCACTTGAAAAAGAATGCCAAATTATTTATCGAGCTTAATTGCCTTGGCGTCTGTTGAGAATGTCGCGCATTGCTTCTTCGACGTCGTTTTGTAGCGTGGGATTTCTGTTGAGCTGATTTGTGATTCTGTTGAAAGTGCTGCGGGGGATAATGTCGTCGATGAGGGAAGGCAAAGTCTTGTTGCAGTAATCACGAACTTTGCGGATGGCTTCGCGATTATTGAGGCGGTTAATCGAGCTGGATTGGTCGCAACGTAGTTCCCATGATGGTTTTTTGCCAATTAGAGTCTCGACTTCTGCGAGGAGTGAAGTCATGCCGCTATCGCCGTAAATCAAAAGATAAGCTTCGGCATATTGATCGATCTGGCCGGGGGTGAACTGCTGGGCGATCGCCTGATGTTGCCAAGAAAAGAGTGTGGGTTTTGCTTCTAGCTGAGGTGCAATACCACAAGCAATGGAGCCTAGGGCGACAAGGCTACCGAGGACATAGTGTTGCAGACGACGAGATAAGAGCATAATTTTGTTGTGTTGGTAAAAAAGATCGCTAACTTCGGCGATCGCCAAATAGATGGTGGGGATACTAAGTCTAAAGAAGAAAATCCGGGTCAGGAAGTTCCATTGTAGACATCTTTCATCCCGTTACATTATCGAAAAAGCTGGCAAAGTTCGATCACTTTCGTTTGTAATATTTCTTTTGGGATTGCCCCATACTTAAGTGCGGCTTCTAACTCTAACAAAATTGGTAGGGTTTTGAGCAATTGTTGACCACGCAATCGGCCGATTTCTTTACGTAAAAAATACAATCTTTTGGGGTTGCGTAAGTCTGCAAATTTGGCGATCGCCTTATCATCTCGTTCTCCGGCCTCCATTTTGACCTTAATCATTGTCCACAGCCGAAATTGACCGATCATCGTCGCTACAATCCTCAGTGCTGGCTCATTCTGCGCCAATAGCTCATCAACGAGTTGGATGGCGATCGCCGCGTTTCCGTCCCGAATAGCACTGCACAATTGCAAACTATTTTGGCTCGTGGCCGCCACAAGAAGTTGAATGTCGCTCTTTTGTAACGGTTGAGCACAGTCATTTTGATAAACCTTCAATTTCTCTAATTCATTCCATAGCCGACGACTGTCATTTCCTACCGCCTCGCCTAACAATTCGAGCGCCGAACGATCTAGCGTCACGCCAATTTCTTGCGCCGTACGCCGCACCCGATCAGTAAGTGCTTCCGTTTGCCACGGTGGAATCGGTGAATATTCCCGTACCTTGGCCGCTTCTTGTAGAAACTTTGTGGATTTGAGGCGTTGATCTGGTTTTTTGCGGCTCGTAATTAATAAATGACATTGTTCCGGCACAACTTTTAGCGTGCGTTGCAGCTCTTGGAATAACGCATCCGAGCAAGAGTTACAAAACGTTGTATCGGTCAAGTAAACGAGTCGTCCTCCCATTCCGAAAGGTGGCGTCATCACTTCGTTTAAAGCTTCAATCGTGCTGTCTTCTTTGCTGCCGTCGTAGTTTTGGAAGTTGAAGGATAGCCATGCCGGATCCAGTACAGTCTGTTTGATCTGATCTACAGCTTGGGCGATCGCAAAATCATCCTCACCCCAGAAAAAGTATACAGTCATGGCAATCCGCTAAAATCGGAGACAATCAAGCTAAAGTAAAAAACACCATCATCTCCTGCAACCTAACCTATTATGCCTAGAACTCAGCGGAACGATAACTTCATCGATAAAAGTTTTACGGTGATGGCAGATATCATTCTCAAGATTTTGCCCACCAGCAACAGAGCGAAGGAAGCATTTGCTTATTATCGAGATGGCATGTCTGCCCAAGCGGACGGCGAATATTCGGAAGCGCTCGAAAACTACGAAGAAGCCCTTCGCCTCGAAGAAGACGCGAATGACCGCAGCTATATTCTCTACAATATGGGTCTGATTCATGCCAGTAATGGCGACCACGAAAAGGCGTTAGGTCTCTATGAACAGACAATTTTGCTCAACCCGCGGATGCCCCAAGCGCTAAATAATATTGCCGTGGTTTATCACTATCAAGGGGAACGGGCAAAGCAGGCGGGTGATATTGACGGTGCAGAAGCTTTATTTGATAAAGCGGCAGAATATTGGAAACAAGCGATTCGTATCGCCCCCAATAACTATATCGAAGCGCAGAACTGGCTTAAGATTACTGGCCGTTCTGAGATGGATGTATTTTTCTAATTTGAAAAATGCTTGAGGTGATGGGTGCGATCGCCTAGCGAAATGCCCGCTGAGATCAAACACCCAGCCAATAGATTTTCAACTTTTAATCACTGATAATTGATAACGAATAACTGCAATGATTGATCTCGAACAGGTGCGTAAGGTTGCCCATTTGGCGCGTTTAGAATTGACGCCTGAAGAAGAAAATGTGTTGCCGGGACAGCTCAGCGGCATTTTGGATTATGTAGAGCAGTTGAGCGAGCTGGATACGGAAGGCGTGCCCCCAACGACTCGTGCGATTGATGTGAGTAATATTTTCCGTAAGGATGTGCAGAAAACATTTGGCGATCGCGAGGCTCTTTTGGAGAATGCGCCTGAGCGAGAGGATGATTATTTCCGCGTCCCTAAAATTATGGGCGAAAGTGATTAGGCTTCGGCTACAAATTTTCTGTTTTTCTCGAAAATTATGACAAGATAATCCTCAGCATTTTGGATCAATTTCTATGATGCTGAGGTCTTTTTTGGGGCGATCGCCAATCTCGTTTTGATGATTAAAAAGTAGTCTCGTTATCTCCATATTGAATCAAGAAAAAAGACGATTGTATGCACAGCTCTTTTCGCAAACGAACACGGTTTTTACTGAAGATTCTATTGGGCTTGCTTACTGCAATAATTATTCTTTGTCTTTCTGTCGCTATTGATATCTTGACACTGCCAAAAGTGAACTATCAAGGCAGTTATGATTGTGCGATTGTACTCGGAGCAGCAGTTGATATATCAGCACCTTCGCCGGTGTTTGCCGCCAGACTCAAGCATGGTGTTGAACTGTATCAGCAGAATCAGGTCAAAACTCTCATTTTCACTGGTGGATTAGGTGTTGGAGATAGTTTAGCCGAGGGTGATGCAGGGGCGGTTTATGCAAAAAATGCAGGGATTTCTGTCAGCGATATTCTGGTGGATCGCTCATCGAAAACGACATTGGGTAACTTATCTGAAGCCAAAAAACTAATGGACAAAAATGGTCTAAATACAGCAATTATTGTGTCAGATCCCCTCCATTTACGACGCAGTATTTTGGCTGCTGAATGGCTGGAAATGCAGGTCGGATCTTCCGCTACGCCATATTCTCGATATCGTTCGTGGAAGACTAAAATGCCTTTTCTTTTACGGGAAATATATTTTATGATTCAATTTAATTTCCTGTATAAATAAGTCAAGACAACATGTTTTTAGTTGACTGAGAATATTAATTGAATTGCCTGCTGAAATTCAGGCGATCGCCCAACACCTAATCTTCTGCTTGAGTTTCGCTTTTTAGCACCTATGCAATAAATACTGAATTTGCCGACTGAGATTTAGGTGCGAATTTTGAACCGATTTAAATAGCGTAAAGATTCTTCCGGATCAAAGCCTTGGCTATCCACAAAAGACGGCTCTGACTTAAGTTGTTTGGGTGGGAATTTGATTGAAAAGGCTTCAGCGACTTCCTTGTAGGGTTTATTTGGATAGGCTGCTTCCACCAAAGTTGAAGCATTTTCGGGATAGGATCTGACGTCAAAATGTTGCCAGCGTGTGATTTGAGTTAGGAGCCAGAGGCCGTGGGATTGCCAGCAATAATTTGCGTGGTCTGGTGCGGTCAGGCGTTTACCCAAATCAAACCAAATGGGACTGTCCTTTCGGGCAATCGGGCGATCGCCTTCCCCCCCATAAAAATAATTGCCATCCAGTAACGTTTTGATATTAGATAGATGCGTTCCGAGCGGTTCTTTTGCCAAACGGGCTACCTCCGCAGCATTCACAGAATCCTGACAATACTGACAGCCCATTAGCGTGGCCGCAATCAAAGCCTTTGCCGTGTTGGGATTGTCCTTGACCCAGCCAGAACTGACCGTGATCACCGAACCCGGATGGGCGCGCCAAATTTCGCCAGTATGATACATCGTGTAACCGATGCGCTCCTCGACCGCCGCTTGCCCCCAAGGATCCGTGCTGCAATAGCCCTGAATAATACCGGCACTGAGCTTGTGGTGTAGTTGTGTTGGCGCAAATTCTAGTAGCTCGATATCGAGTTCTGGATGAAAACCCATTGCGGCCCACCAGTAACTATAGAGATAAGCCGGCACGCTATAGAGATTGTCTACGCCAAAATTTTTATTCGGTAAAGCGCGTACATAATCACGATACGCATTAGCAAACTCTTCAAAATTTGCATAATCAAT
>JBARRZ010000052.1:0-4209 GCA_049644465.1 Limnothrix sp. | reverse complement strand
CCCTAATCGTCTTAAAGCAATGCCTCGGTTGTACCATGCTTCGTTTTTATCAGGTTTAATCTCAAGGGCTTTATCGTAACTGGCGATCGCCTCCTCATATCTGCCTAAATCATCTAAAGCAGAGCCTCGATTGTTCCATGCTTCGTGAAAATCAGGTTTAATCTCAAGGGCTTTATCGAAACTGGCGATCGCCTCTTCATTTCTCCCTAAATCATCTAAAGCATAGCCTTTTCCAAACCATGAACCCTCATTCTTTTCTTGCCATTTCACCGAATGTTCATAAGCGATGATGGCTGACTCATAATCTGGCTGCTCTTGCCACCTAAATTGATCTCCTACATTTTTAAAAGCCTTGCCTAAACGTTCCTTCAGGAATTTTGTATTCTCTGGCAATTGCTTTTCTGTTTCCAGATAAATTCGTAGAGCTTCTGAATATGCTTTTTGTTTATATCGAACCCATCCTGTTTGCAGTAATAAAATAACAGCCCTTTCCCCTTGATATTTATCCTTCAGCCAATCTGTTTGTTGAGCAATTTTCTCTAATTCATCAAGAACAATTTGAGTCTCCTTTTCACTTGACCCCGCCTCAAAATCAGCCAATAAAATATCTAATCGCTTTCTTCCCAGAGAACATAATTGCGATGAAAAAGCCGCAATTACTTCTAACAAACTCTCTGCCCAGCGGTAATCGTATATCCAAGCCTCTACAAATCTTGGTACAGCCTCAGCCCAACCCCGATCCTCATCCAGCCAAAACAAATGATGCACCAAATCCAGCAGACTATTTGTAATGCGTTCATCCTGATACCAATTTTCTATCGCCAGATTTTCCGTGCGTTTTTTTAGCTCATCTTGCAGAAACATCACCGCCAATTCATTCAGTTCTGTCAGCATTTTTGGCTGAATTTGTAGATTAAACAAAATCGATTCCGACCGTAACGCTTCCTTTAAAAAATCCTCAATTTTATTGTGTAGCCGAATTTTTCCATCCAACAAAATAAACGAATGTTGTTGCTGTAAACGATTTAAAGCCACCTCCAGATCATCCCGCTGCAACATGACCCGCAATAGCTCAATATTCGGTTGTCGCAATAGAGAAATGGCACAAATCATTTTCAGATCTTCCGGTGCTTTCTCCGCAAAACAATGCTTTAGAAACCGTTCACTCGTCTGCCGGATCACCTTGTCATAACCCGACTCACCCAAACTGTCATGATTAGAACGCGCCAAAATCTCATCTAGATTAATCTCCGGCGCAGTCTCCCAAATATCCGCAATCTGACTCACCACAAACGGAATCCCCAAACTAAACGCCGCAATCCGTTCTGCCCCATCCTCCGGCAACAGACGAGTAATTTCTAAACCCTCAAAATATTTCTGGACTAAATCACCATCAAACTCCGCCAGCGAATAGCCATAGAGATTTTCATTAAAATCCTGCTCATAGCCCCGAAACTGCCGATCCGCCAACCGCCGACTTTTCGTCAGATCCGCCCGTCCCGCAATGACCCAAACCACATTTTTGCCAGCCGATTTGAGCACCTGCCGCAACCCATAATCACACTCAGGACGATCCACGATTTCGTAAGTATCCAGCAAAATCACAATCGGTTTCTTTTTTGCTAGAGCCGCTAAACCTTCCCCCAGAGCCTGAGCAAGCTGAACCGTTGGATTCACATACAGCCGCCGATCCGCCAGAGAAAGTTGCTTATGAATGAGACGACTTAAAGCCAATGCCCCAGACTTTTTCACTAGATCCGTTGCCCCCAGAGCATCCGCCGCCGTAATCACAGCATTTGCATTCGGGTGAAGCCGTAAAGCATTGAGCGCGACAGTCAGACCACCACCAATCAGCTCCCGATATTCCTCCGCCTTTTCCTGAGTTCTTAACTCCCGATCAATCTGCTCCTCTATTTCCTCTAATTTTTTCTTTGCCGCTTGATATTGCTTACATTCACCACCAATCTCCCCTAATCGCTCGTGGAGAATATCCAGAATCGACTCCGGCTGAATCTGCGTTTTCCCGACCTGTAACTTATTCGGATAATTCGGCTGTTCCGCTTCCCAGTCCAACCAAAGATATTGAAAATCCTTCGCAAACTCATCCTGCACAATCTTGCGGAGCCGCCGACTCAGCGAACTTTTGCCCATCCCCCCTTCACCGTGGAGCAGAAAAATGTGGGGTGAATTTACTGGCGTTGCCTGTTTCTTCCCGAATAATGTCGGTAGATTTTTTTCCCGCCAAGAAACCTGAAACGATCGCAGTACCTGACGAAATTTCTTTTGTTCCTCAGTCCGAGCCAAGAAAAGGCGATTGGGCATGGTTACATTCAGACAACGGTTATTCTCCCAACTATAGCCAAACTTTCAAGCTCCCCAACTAATTCAAATCCCCGACTTCTTCAAGAAATCGGGGATTTAGGGCAAGGATCTAGATTGTCACTTACCAGATCGAATCCCACCAATTGCCCGATGGCTTAGGCGCATTCGCAAAATCAACCTTGCGGCGAATGTCTGCCGTATCCCACCCCGTCACCTTGGCGAGGGTATCAATTTCCTCCTCTTGGCGCAGATAAGTACGATTGAGATAATCGCTTGCCGCATCACAGGTCATTTCACCCCGATATGGATGGCGAATCACATAACGACCTTGGAAAGATTGACGGTTCGCCGTTTCGTGAAACTTCAGATCTTGCGGAAATTTATCGCGGGTATAACGCACATGAAGCCGAGTAATAAATACTTGAGGAACGTAACTATCTTTATCCCAGAAAACACCTGCTTTTTTTAATTCCTCTTTGCTTAAATTTGGTGCAGAACAAGGATCGCAAGTGCTCATATCCCACGCATATTCCAAGAAGACATCATCCCGCCCTTGACGCTGATAATCTTCCTCAAACATCGTGGTATAGAAATCACCAAACTCGTCTTCTACAAACTCAGGCACTTCCACATTAGAAGGGACTTTGACAGTGCGGTAGTTCGTCACCTCAGCCTGTCCTTTCGGCGAAAGGATATACACCAACAGATCCTGTGCCTGATTTGCATTCATCATCCCTAAACGGATGGGCAACATGTATTTAGGTGAATCAAAAGCCATCATCAACGGACGCAATTCATTCACGCCATTACGATCAAATTCTTCGAGGTTTACCTTTGCCACAAAGAACTTCATTTTTTCTTTGATATAGGGCTTCAGTAATGCACTTGCACCGTCGGGAAGCTGATACTCATTTTGTCGGAGCCATGTTTCTAAACCGTCAGATTCCTTAGCACTGAGCACTAAAATGTCGTACTCCCCAACGCTAAATTCTTCCTCGATTGTTACTCCCAAATCGGCCATACTTTCCATCATCGGAGCGGCAGTGGGTAAAGGAACTTGATTCCTCAATAACCCTCCAGAAAAATCGTCAAACTCACGCATTTCGCAAGGATTGTCATCGAAGTATTCCACGAGACGCGGTGCGCTAAAGTCATCAAGGCGTTTGATGATGCTCGATTCGCCCACATGAACCTGCTCTTCTTTCAGCACAACTGGTACTGGCACGACTAACGCAAAGTCTTGAACTTCCCCTTGGTAGTCATTCGCCATCGTCAAAACCGTGCGATCGCCGTCCCGAGCAATAATCACTTGGGAAGCTTGGTTGTAGAGTTCGGTATCGGCTTTGGCGACATAAAATCCACAGAAAGCCCATGCGGGTTGGGAGAGTAATAGTAAACTCACAAGGCTAATTAATAGCCCTTTAAAATATTTTAAAAACTGGGTAAACATTGATTTCTCCTCACACTAAATTAACAGGTTGCATCGAAAAGTTTGGCGCGAACTTTGAAGACTTATTTGGCTTAGATTCTTGCCATTTAAATCGGGAACTCTTCCAAACTTTGTCAATCAAAATTGTGGTGGGTGCTAAAGCAAATAAAGCCCAGAAAATTGCGCTCGAAGAATACACGCCATGTTGCAATATAAAGGTTAGCAAAGCAATACTAATTGCCCAGAAAATTCGTCCTTTCTTGGCATTTGGAATAGAACGCGGATCGGTCAGCATAAAAAAGGCGAAGAGCAACAGAGAACCACTACTCAACTGATGGGCAACGACATCCCAACTCCAGCCGAGCCAAAAGTTGCGCAAAATCTCCAAACCGCTGTAGCTAGCAAGGAAGGCGATAGAAGTGTCCCACCTACCGACTTTGTTCAGCACTAAACCTGCT
>JBARRZ010000051.1:0-4075 GCA_049644465.1 Limnothrix sp. | reverse complement strand
AGCTGTATTAGCAGTCGTCCCAATGACGCAAATTCGTTGTAAAAAAGCTAAGGATGCTGAAACAGATTATAGTCGTGTCGCGGACGAGTTGCAACGAGATTGGAAATAACCACACGGGGACGTTATGGCTACTAATAAACCAAGTTTGTCGGACTTATTGCGGGAAGAAGTACAACAGGAGGATGCTGACGGCGCAGAGCTTTCAGAGAAGGAAAAAACAGAAATTCCGGGACAGCCTTCAAAAAGTACGTTAGCGCGGATGACAAAGGCTCAGTTGTTGGAGCATATCGAAACGCTTTATGAACGTCCCCTTGCTCCGGTTGTGACCATGCCAGATACGAGCGACATTGCGGCTAAAAATGAGGCGTTGGCTGAACAGGTGGAAACTCTCAAAAAGCAAATTTCTACTCAGGAAAAGGCGATCGCCAAAGCAGAAGGCACAATTATCACCCTCAAGGCCAACTCTACCGAGCAAACCAAACTCGAAAAAGAACTGGGTAAGCAGCAAAGTTTAGTCGCGAAACTCTACACCCAAATTCAAACTATCGAAGCTGAGCAAGCAGCCGAAGCGGAAGTTGAGGAGGCAGAGGCAGAGGCTGAAGCGGCAATTGAGCGCACTGTTGAAGAGGATCGTGCCCTTGTACTGGCTCGTATTTCTAGCTACCAAGTTAACCTGCGATTTTCTGGCCAGCCGAAATCCAGCATCATCGATGATCAGATTGGGTGGTTTGACTAGGGAAACCCGCCACTGCTGACAATCCTAGGGATTGATAGAATAAATATAAGAATTTTTATGTAAGTAACATTTAGATAGATTATGTTGAAACGGTTTTTTGCAAGTGTTTTCGCTGTCGCGCTAGCATTTGCCCTAATTTTCACTCCTGCGGATAATGCTTGGGCAGCTCGCAGTGGTGGCAGGATTGGCGGCGGTTCCTTCCGTCGTAGTATGCCTAGTCGCACGTATTCTGCACCTCAGACAAGACGTGCGCCCGTCGGTGGCGGTTATCGCGGTGGTTATGGTTATGGTGGTGGCGGCTTTGGTTTTCCTTTCTTGCTACCCTTTATGGCCTTTGGTGGTGGTAGCGGCATTTTTGGCTTGCTGATTATGTTGGCGATCGCCGGATTTTTAGTCCGTACATTCCAGAGCGTTCTGGGCGGCGGCGCAACGAGCGGTGATAGCGTCGGTTATTCGATGCCTTCTAGCAAAATTTCTGTCGCAAAAGTCCAAGTTGGCTTGCTCGCACAGGCACGAGATCTCCAAACTGATCTCAACAAAATTGCCGATCGCTCTGATACAGGCACACCTGAAGGACGGGCGAAAGTACTACAAGAGACAACTCTCGCGTTGTTGCGTAACCCCGAATATTGGGTTTATGGCGTAACCGAAGATACCGAAGCTGGTGTTGATGCGGCAGAGGCCAAGTTTAATCAATTGGCCCTCAGTGAGCGCAGTAAGTTCACCGCCGAGACTTTGAGCAACGTCAATAACGAACGTAATCAGAAAGCCAACACGACGGCAACTGATCTCGTCAAAACTGACGGTATGCCCAGCGAGTACATCATGGTCACAATCATTGTGGGTGCGATGGGTAAACTTGATTTGCCGAAGATTAATGATTCTCAAAATCTCGAGCAAGCGATTCGACAAGTTGGCGCTCTGGGTGGCGATCGCCTCCTAGCTTTAGAAATACTCTGGACGCCCCAAGCAGAAGGCGACACTCTCAGCACCGACGACATTTTGACTTATTACCCCAACATCAAAGTCGTCTAGATTTTTATAAATCTGGTCTGAACGAAATAAATAAGCACAAAAAAAGAGCCTGTCTGAGGATGGGCTCTTTTGCTATTTCAAAATCAACTTAACAATCCGAGATTGATACTCACTGGACTGAAAACAAGACACACACAATCGAAATCTAAGCTGTAGTAACGTAAGTTCGAGTTAGAGATCTCAGAAATAACCTTGAGAGAAAAGGGGATGAGGAGACACGGAGATGGGGTGACACGGAGACAAGGGGAAAGAATGAAACGAAGATTTGTGATTAGCCAAAATCTTTTTCGAAAACCTCTCCCCATCGCCTGCTCTCCCACTCTCCGCGTCGTCTTTACAACGTATCTCCGTCAGCATTTCAAGCTCTATTTATCCCGAACTCAAATTTAGTAACTGCCCAAAGTTGCCTTTGCGTCGCGACATTCTTGACAATTACAATTGCCTTGCTCAAGGGCGTGCTGCTTGAGTACATTTCTGGCCCAAACTCTCTGCATCGCTCTGAGGGTACGGTTGGTTGTTTTTTCGCGCATCGTCATAGTTCACCTCGACAAACTTTGTATAAACTGTATCTATTTATACAATTACATATTTTTAGTGAGAATGTCATCGTTTATAGATTTATTTTTTTAATCCGCAACAGACCTTTACAATCTGCTCGCTAATCACAAAATTTTTACTTGAGCATCGGCTTGATCGGCGAAGTCTGCCGCTTTATTTTCGATACGGCGTAATTGTCCTATTGCCAAGGCGCAAGGACTGCCATAGGTTTGTCGAACTCTTTCGCTGGCGAGGTTTAAAGATTCCTGCGATCGCCGCACAAAATCTGAAAGTGTGTAGGTTTGGCCGGGTTGAAAATAAGTATTGACGACGGTCGAGGGGGAATAAAACTGTTCTTGGGAGCCGTCGGGCCAAACAATATCAAAGGTGACTTCGGGCATGGTTAGCTTTTTCCTGTGAATCCGGTAAGCGGGCTTTGTTGCAAATCCCAAAAAATCTGAGATTCTGACCCTAGTTTAAGGGTGAGTTTGTTTCCAGACTGTATTGTGGCGATCGCCTCGGCAACAAGATTTTGGGCGTGAAAATAAGCCTGTACCTTAGCGACGAGCTGGGGGCGCACACTGAGCAAAAAGCCATAACTCGGAAAACTGAGCAGCCATTGCTGAAAATCTAAACCTGCTGGACAGGGAATCGCGTCTAAATCAATCGTTGCCCCGCAATTGGACGTTTCTAGTAACATCAACGCCGTGCCAATAATGCCGCCCATGCTGACATCCTTGCCTGTATCACACAAACCTGTTTCGGCTAGATAGGGCAAAATATCCCAGTTTTTTTGTAAAGTAGCCGGATTCGCCATCGTCGCTGCATCCCAGCAATAGGGTAAATTCGGGCGCGGCTTTCCCTGAAAATTAGTGACTAATAATAGGCGATCGCCGACCTGTGCATCAAAACTAGTAATCAAAGCTTTAGCCCGACCCAAAATTGCCACACTGAGCGCATCATAATCACTATGAGTATTCGTGTGACCACCGACAATCGGCACATTAAACGCCGCTGAAGCCGCTTCCATCCCCGCCCAAATTGCTTTCGCCTGATTCGTTGTCTGACTCCACAGCGCATCCACTACCGCCACAGGCCGTCCGCCCATCGCGTAAATATCACTGACATTCACCAAAACGCCACACCAACCGGCAAACCACGGATCCTGCGCGATTAAGCTTGGCGACAGGCCCTCAGCCGCAAATAACAAAAAACCATCTTGATCGGGAATTGCGGCACAATCATCACCAAGCTGAATCCCAGCTCCCGTTGCTGTGAACCGTTGCTGAAACTGGCGTGAGGCGATTTGAATGTCTTGTTTATGAATAATGCCGAGGGTCTGCTGAAGTTCGGAAACAAGCTGGGTCAACATAAAAACTTGGCGGCAAAATACAGCAAAACGAACGTGAATGTAGTGTAAGGCGATCGCCGCGAGCAAAATGTTGCGATAGCGGCAAATATTGGCCATTTTCGGGCAAAAAAAACCAACCTGAGCTTAAAAGGTTGGTCAATAGAGCTTGCTGTATAGAGAGGAGAAACCCAATGCCAAGATTAAAATGCTTTGTTAACAAACCCACTGGAGGAAGGTTGTTGACTAAATCTTGAAACGAGTTCAACTTATAAACAATTGTAACGAATGATTTGCCATTTTGCAATGTTTCTTTACAAAGTTATTGTTTCTTGTAAAAATGTGCTGCGAAGTTCAAGCTACTGCCTGTTCTGTGACCGTCTTTCGGTGGCGTGAGTAAAAAAGGGTGTTGGAGAAAA
>JBARRZ010000050.1:0-7624 GCA_049644465.1 Limnothrix sp. | reverse complement strand
CCCTCAGGGCGAGGGACTTCCATCTTTTCTCTATTCCGGTTCTCCTTCCCTTGGGAGGGGCTAGGGGAGGGAGTTTTCCAGTTCATGAAGCGGTTATAGTCAGCGGAAAGTGACCCTGCTTTGGCGGTGAGTCCGTCGGAAATGACCAGTAGGGCGTTATGGGTGAATAGGCTTGGTATTTCTTTTTTGTAGGTCTGGAGTTGGCTAAATGCGGCGTAGGTGTCGGCTTTTTGGTCGGCGGCGTTTTTGAGTTCGATTACGACTAGGGGTAAGCCGTTTACAAACAGGATGATATCGGGGCGGCGGGTGTGGTTGTCTTCGCTGATGGTGAATTGGTTGATGGCGAGAAATTCGTTATTTTCTGGGTGCTGCCAATCGATGAGCGAGATGGGTTTGCCTCTGGTGTCGCCGTCTTTTTGGTATTCAACGGTAATGCCTTCGGTGAGGTATCGGTGGAATTTTTCGTTGTTGGTGATTAGTTCGGGGCTGGAAATATTGAGGACTTCGCGGATCGCTTGCTGTTGGGCTTCGTAGGGAATGTCGGGATTAATTTTGCTAACGGCGGTTTGGAGTCGCTGGGATAGGACTACATCACCGAAACTTTCTCGTTCTTGGGCTTTGCCTTCGGGTTGGATGTCGTAGCCTAAAATGTAGCGATAGCCTAGGTTTTCGAGGAGTTCTAGGTTATAGATTTCGATGTCGTTTTCGGTGGTGTATTTCATCAATTGAGGTGTTGAGCTGATGGTTTAATCTTGCACCCGCAGTTTTCCGCTCATTAGTTTAGGCAGCAAGGTATCACGGGTTTTTGTTAGGGTTTGGATTTGTTCTTTGATATTGTTCACTTTAGAAGACCAAGGCTTATAAATTTTATCAAATAAGCTTAATGTTTTAGAGTCCGGAATAAGACATTCAAAGTCTTTTATCTGCGTGCTGCTAATGTGAGGAATTGATGTGCCAGTTTTTACAAAATCTACATACTTTTGAAACTGATTTTTCATCAATAAAATATTTGTATAGGATTGAAAATGATCTTTTTTTGCCCTGAGTCTTGCGACTCGTTGTGCCAAGATTAATGGCAAGTCTGACTTAAATATGATGGTTCTGTTTTTTCCTACTCTAGAACCATCCATACCTATTACGTAATCATTTTCTTGCAATAGATATTCTTGATATTCTTCTATTCCAAGATTCCATTTTTTCTCTGTATCCCATCTTAAAAATCCTAAAGAAACATTTTCTCCTCTTACTACTCGAATTCCGTCATCAAAACTATATAGATTACTTTTGAAGGGAAATCCTGTAAAAACCTCAACAATATTTTTTAAAGTTCCGACTTGCCAGCCTGTCGGGATTTCGCCCCGTTCTGAGGGCATCATTGCGCCGCCGGAGGATTTGTAGGGTTTGCCTTCGTCGTTGGGGAACTCGAAATCGATAAACCAATGCTTGAATAATGTCTGGGCGATCGCCTCCAACGTCTCATTCTGTTTTCTCAGGTTCTCAATCTTCCCATCTAGACAGGACAAAACGGCGGCGATCGCTTTTTGCTCTTCAAGTGGAGGATTGCTAACTTGCAAATTATTTAGAATAACAGCCGTGAGAAATTTAGTTGCTGAACCTTGAGATATATCTTTTAAGTAATTAATTTTGAAAGTTAGATAATAATAGAGAAAATCTAAATTGAAATTTTTATCGTTTTTAATGCTTATGACATATGTTCTTTGATAAGCATTGAATTTTCCATTGTATTTTTTAATTGGATAAACTGCATTTGCATTATTTCCAGCTAGCAATATTGCACTACAGTCAAAAGCATATTCATCAATCAAATAAGTTTCTGGAGAACATGTAAAAAAAGGATATTTCCCTTTTTGAACTGCGGCATTAGAGTTTAACTTTCCTGTTTTAAAGGAAGCTATATCTTCTAATATTGTTTCTTGCCACTCACTCATATCTCAAACCCCACCTTTGCCAACTGAATTTTAATCTCCTCATCCAGAGCTAACCCCTCAGACATCTGAGCCGCCAGATCCGCCGTCAAAGCCCCCATTTTCACCTCAAAAGGAATCCCATCATCCACCTCATCCGGAATCCCCACATACCGCCCCGGAGTCAACACAAAATTATGCTTTTCGATATCCCCTAAACTTGCCGACTTACAAAAACCCTTAACATCCTCATATTTCCTCTCCCCACGGGAGGGGCTAGGGGAGGGTTCCCGTTTCCACTCGTGATAAGTCTCCGTAATCTTCGCAATATCCCCATCCGCAAAAGCCCGATTACGGCGATTCACCATATAACCCAGATCCGACGCATCGATAAAC
This sequence comes from Limnothrix sp., assembly GCA_049644465.1. GTDB lineage: Bacteria > Cyanobacteriota > Cyanobacteriia > Cyanobacteriales > MRBY01 > MRBY01. The sequence goes on along the minus strand of JBARRZ010000050.1, from coordinate 5,303 downwards.
AAAACCTCACCACTCCGGTTCCTCTCCCCACGGGAGGGGCTAGGGGAGGGTCTTTGACGGTGGCGAGACAAGAACCACAAACAAGCCGGAATCCCAGTGTTATAAAAAAGCTGAGTCGGTAGCATCACAATACAATCCACCAAATCCGCCTCCACCAGAGCCTGCCGAATCGTCCCCTCACCACTCGTATTCGACGACAAAGACCCATTCGACAACACAAACCCCGCCGACCCCGTAGGCGACAAATGATAGAGAAAATGCTGCACCCAGCCAAAATTCGCATTACCCGTAGGCGGTACACCATACGACCAACGCCCATCATTCCGTAATAAATCCCCACTCCAATCACTGTCATTAAACGGCGGATTCGCGATCACAAAATCAGCCTTGAGGTCTTTGTGAGCATCATTCAAAAAAGACCCCTCAGGATTCCAGCGAATATTCGAGCCATCAATCCCCCGAATCGCGAGGTTCATCCGACATAACTTGTAAGTCGTTTCGTTGCTCTCCTGCCCATAAATCGACACATCATCCAACCTGCCTTGGTGCGCCTCAATAAATTTCTGACTCTGGACAAACATCCCCCCCGACCCACAACAAGGATCAAACACCCTACCGCTGTAGGGTTCCAACATCTCCACCAAAACCCGCACAATACTTTCCGGCGTATAGAACTGACCGCCCTTTTTCCCCTCATTCAGCGCAAACTGACCCAAAAAATACTCATAGACCCTGCCCAAAACATCCTGAGCCTGAGCCGCCGCATCCCCTAGAGTAATCCCACCAATCAGATCAATTAGCCCACCCAGAGAAGCCTGATCCAATTTCGCCTGACCATAGACCTTCGGCAAAATCCCCTTGAGACGCTTAGAATTTTCCCCCTCGATCAACTCCATCGCCTCATCAACCGTTTTACCGATATCCGGCTGTTTCGCTTTGCCCTGAATAAACGACCATCGCGCCTGCTGAGGCACAAAGAAAACATTTTCCGCCACATACTCATCCTTATCTTCCGGATCAGCCCCCGCAAAATCCCCCTCCCCCGCGATCAACTTTTGGTGCATTTCCTCGAAGGCATCCGAGATGTATTTAAGGAAAATCAGACCGAGAACAATGTGCTTATACTCCGCCGCATCAATGTTTTTTCGGAGCTTGTCCGCCGCCTTCCATAGTTTCTGCTCAAAAGAATCCGTATCGGCTTTCTTGGCTGTCTTTTTCGGCATCTGTGGTGATCACTGAGGAGTTCTGATCACCATATCACGGGCTTAAAATCTAGTTCTCTCATTTATACAAAGATATGAACTAAATGAGTCATGGGGGCGATCGCGACCATTATTGCCAGAGAGACTGATTTTCCCAGCCTTGAGGAAATCCCATATTTTTGATATCAACAGTTGGATACATTGCAAAAGTATCCTTTAAATGGTTTACAAATTTATGTTCAGGCTTGATGCGGTCTAGCAAATATTGAATACAGCATAGTCCTATAAAAATCTTTCTTCGGTTAACTCTATTAATTTCTTTCACCATCTCTTTAGATAACCAGTCTCCCTTTAACTTGGAAGGCAAGGTCGGAGATTCACTTAACTGAATATTCCATAGTCTTGAATGGTGAGCACAAATATTCCGAATATGAGACAGAGAACGTAACCAAGATATGAAAAATTTATTGGGAACTTGAAAATGGTTGTGTACTTTAGAACGAGCTTCGGAAGGCGAAAGATTTGAGTACATCCGAGATAATTGCCCAAATGAAATAATCTCTAAAGCCATATATGAAGGGGGCAGTCGTGGCGTTGCATATTTATTTCGGTAATGCTCGATGAATTCTTCTACTTTTTTTCTCTGACAATATTGGGAAATTGAATCAATCAATTCATTGTGTTTTCTTTGATCGTAAAAAAGACTTGAATCTGTATACCAATGGGAACCATAGACTTGAGAAAGCTGATAAATCATTTGTGTTCTAATCGCTACTTCAATTGACTCTGTAGCGTTAAAAACAAGCATTCTGAGAGATTTGTCAAATTTGTATAGATTCAGTACTGAATCAAAATCTGTACCTATTCGGTATTGGTGGTTAGATGAATTTTGCTCTTGAAAGAAATGTAAATAAGCACTGAGGCGATAATAGCTAATTCGTTCTAAAGCCTCTTTCGCTACATCTAAATTTTGGATAACTAAACCACGAGATTGAAGTAACTCTATTTGCTGCTGAAACGTTAGAGAGGGTTTGTTGTATCGCATTGATAGGCGCAAAAACTGGAAAATCTGCCAATTGGCACTTCAGTGAGAGGTGTGGCAGATATGTTGTCTCTATTCTAGCGAGACTTGACTCTTTCAAGCAAATGTCTGGCGATCGCCTCTTAGATTCCTTCATCAGATGACCCAAGATTTCCCACAAGATTTACAACGGCGGCGGGGTTGCCCCTTATAAAATCCATTCCCTTTTGTGTCTGTCGATTGGCACTGAGGGCAGGCGATCGCCGAAGAATTAGATCGCCGAGGGGTTCTGTTTTTGCCAATGTGAGGGGATAGAGACTATGCCAAAGATCAATTGGTGTTGAGATCAGGCATACAGACAACTCGATTTATGACCACAAAAAAACAGCCAAATACTTGGCTGTTGATCTGAAGTTTTGTCTTAAAAGGTTACTTTACTCCTCCGATTCCTTTATAGAAGTAGGTTGTTTTGCGACAGGAGTACTACAGGTATTGATCTCAAAGTAACTTGGTACTGAAACATTGAGACATCCACCCCTTTCGTGAATTTCACCAATGAAATTTAGCGCTAAAATTAGCGCGAGTAAGATAGTCGGATTGTCCAGGTGTCTCTCAATTTTTCGGTTCTGCATGTATTGCATTCCCCTAAATAGTTGAAGACTCTCTCATCAAAACTATGATTATTTCTTCTGCCCTTGCCAATCTACTCTACCGTCGTAGAGTAGATTGAGTTACAATGTAACTGTCGAACAAAATACAGAAGAAATATCAAAGCGCCTTTTTTGTTTTGGTATCAAGAATCTTCGTTAATTTTTCGGGAAGAAAGTAGCTCTAACTACTTTCTTCCCTGTGCGCTGATTCCTTCATTGTACACCACAGAAAACTGGACAATTCTAACTCTGCAGAATTGTCCAGTTTTCTGTGCCTGAGTATAGCCGCCATAGGTGGGATGAATCACCAATTCCTCGTCACCAATCAGCATGGGGTAGGCGATCGCCTTACTGAGTTCATGAAGGGTTCGGTCGGGATTATTTTTGAGATATTTACGAGCGATTTTTTGGAGTCGAATCAGTGCGAAATTCTCCAGAAAATCCCCTTGCCCATCAAGCCCCAATGACTTCACATTTCCAGACTGGCTAATGAAGATTGGGAACTTGTTTCGCTTCCGCCCCCGGCTGCCATATTGCAGGATGAACCTATCAGGGACATCGGAACCAATTTGCTTGGCATAAGCCCGAATCGCTGGGAACTCATCGCAGATAATAACGAGCGGCGTTTTGTCTCGACTTTCCAGCAGGTCTAGGAGCTTTTCCATTTGCTGAATAATCAAGTCGTAATCATTGAGTACCAGCAGCTCACCCCATGGATAAAAGTCGTCTGATTTGTCGGCATCCGCATCAAAAACAATCACCTGAGATGGTGGGAGATGCCCCGCGATGTATTGGGCTAATGTCGTCTTGCCGCTGCCACTATTTCCAAGGATTGCCGCCCCTGTAACCTCGCTCAAAAATTCAGAGACGTTAAAGGGTATGAGGTAACCGTCGCCTCCATTGGCAGGATTTAACGCTGGGTTAATCTGCTGGATGGTCTTCGGTTGCTGTAGATATGGCATGGCCTGTAATGCTGTGACGGTTGCGCCAACATCGCGACGGGCGATCGCCCTATCTTCGAGGTATGGGTGCATCAATTGCAGCTCTCTGACTTTCCAAGATGCCCCCATATTCGCCACCATCCCAGCAACGGGTAATAGGACTCTTAAGGCTTTTTGGGCTGGATGCTGCCAAGGAATAGCGACGGAACCAATGGAGGCGATCGCCAAAGCGTAACCCAGTCCCACCGCTGCCCATTGACCCATGGTGTTATCAAATTGGGTGAGGTCACGGGTTAGGGTTCTGCGAAAATTTATAACCATGCCATCCCCCCGGCTAACGCAATCACGAAACCAGCGAAAAAGCATAGGGCGGTAACTTCAGCTTTGCGTACCATTAGGCAAAACCCAAAGGCGATCGCCACCACTACCCCCGCGATAATTCCTACAGCATTCCCGAAGGCAGGGAACCACCGCGATAAATGCCCCAAAGTTAGAGCAAATAAAAAGCTATGCAGGACAATCCCGAAGAAATAAACATATTGCGAGAATGGCATTATTTACTACCCCCGCGATTAATTAATGATTGGGCGTAAGTTTCAAGGTACTTTGTCGTTTTTGCCTCAATGGCTTCATTGGTTGCTCGGATAGTTTTTGGCGTTTCCGCTTGGATAGTGCGCACCTGTTTGTGCGTTGCAGCTTTACCCATACGCCACATTAAATCAATCTCTGCATTGCCTACAGTATCTTGGTTATAGGCTTTGATATAGCGGCTGATTAAGCCCTTTTGTTCCTTGGTTTGCTGTGCTTTGCGTTCCATTTCCTGCACCTGAGTTTCTGTTAAGAATGGGGCAGTTTCCAAGGGTTTAAAGATGTCAAAAAATCCCATAAACAAAATGACGGGCTATTAACCCGCCATCCTCCATAATTTCGATTAGTTAATGCAGCTTTTGATTCTGGCTAATTCTTGCCGTGCTGATGTTTCGCGGTAGTCGTTCCACTGGGTTGTTAATTGCCGTATCGCCAACGCCATCCCTAAGCCCGTGAGTAATGTTAGGGCAACTAAAAATGCAACTAACCATGCTGCTGAATTGTCTGGTTTTGAGGCGGAAACGGGGGCGGTTTTTGGGTTGCGCTTGATGATGGGAACGAAGCTATTTGGGTCAACTTCCCAGCAGTTTGAAACAGGGGGTTCTGACATATTGCTAAAATTCCTTTAACTAGATTGGTTTCTGGTTTGGTGCGGGGGATTGACCGCTAAATCTTTTCCCCCAAACCTTCAAAGCATTACGAGACAGCCAGCGGGGCATGGTTCCCAGTCGATAGGTTGCATTTTGAATAGGCTTAAAAATCGCCACATCATTGGATAGCCTCCGACGCTGTAGAAGATTCCAGCAACAAAGGGCTTGGCTCACCTCCGGCGATCGCCTCTACCTCGATAGCCTCACCAAAAGCGGTAAAGGACTGAACCAACTGCTGCTCAAAATCCAAG
>JBARRZ010000049.1:0-11303 GCA_049644465.1 Limnothrix sp. | reverse complement strand
GAAATGTAGTGAGAGTCGTTGGTAGCAATGATTTTGATGTCGAGCTTGCGGGCAATTTTGACCAATGCCACATTCACAATGCGATCTTCTTGGGAGCCATGGTCTTGAATTTCGAGGTAATAGTCATCGCCCAGCAGATCTTTGTACCATTTTGCGACTTCCAATGCCCGTTTATATTCGCCCTTGAGGATGCACTGGGGGATTTCTCCGCCGAGGCAAGCACTGGTCATAATCAGACCTTCGTGGTACTTCTCGATTAGCTCCTTATTGATGCAAGGTCGCGCGAAAATCCCGCTGCCTTGGTAACCTTCAAGGTGAGAAATCGTGGTGAGTTTAACAAGATTTTTATAGCCCTGAGTATTCTTGGCGAGGACGACCTGATGATATTTTTTGTGGCGTTTTTGCTTACCCTGACTGTTGAGTTTATCGTGGATGTCTGCGTTGATCACATACATCTCATTACCAATGATCGGCTTAATACCCTTGTTGCGGCAGGTTTTTAGCAGTTCAATCGCGCCATACATTACCCCGTGATCTGTGAGGGCGATCGCCGGCATATTTAGTTCTTGGGCACGCTGCACGAGGGGCTTAATCTGGGACGCGCCATCGAGCAGAGAATAATCGCTATGAATATGCAGGCCAACAAAAGACATATGGGCAAACCGACTCTAGATGTAGTGGGTAATTATCATTTTAGGGCGATCGCCCAGCTTAAGGTTTCTTGGCTCCCCGACTTCTGTGAATTTCTCGCGAGATGTTTGTTTTGTTGTTTTAGAAGTCGGGGATCTGGATACAGATCGCAACTCGAATGTCCTGTGGCGGGATGTGCGAGCTATAACTAAGTCGGTAGATGAGCTTGCAAATAAATCAGAGGCATGGGGATGGCACAGGATAAGGGGTATCAGATTGCGGAAAAGCGGATCGAAGCGGCATTGAAGGAAGGGGCAACAGAGCTTGATTTGAGTGAATTAGGGTTGACGGAGGTTCCGGGTAGCATCGCCAAACTGACCAATCTCACATCGCTTAACCTTTCTGGTAATCAAATAACGGAAATACCTAAGGCGATCGCCCAGCTAACCAATCTCACAGAGCTTTATCTTCACAAAAATCAAATAACGGAAATACCTGAGGCAATTACCCAGTTAACTAATCTCACAGAGCTTTACCTTCACAATAATCAAATAACAGAGATATCTCAGGCGATTACTCAGCTGACTAATCTCACGGTGTTGTACTTTTTTGGAAATCAAATAACAGAGATACCTCAGGCGATTACCCAGCTAACCAACCTCATAGAGCTTCATCTTGGCCGCAATCAAATAACGGAGATACCTCAGGCGATTACCCAGCTAACCAATCTCACACTTCTTTACCTTTCTGCAAATCAAATAACAGAGATACCTGAGACAATCACAAATCTCACTAATCTCACCGAGCTTTACCTTTCTGAAAATCAAATAACAGAGATACCTGAGACAATCACAAATCTCACTAATCTCACAAGACTTGACCTTGATAACAATCAAATAACTGAGATTCCTAAGGCGATTAGCAATCTCATCAATCTCAAAGTGCTTACCCTTCAGAACAATCAAATAACTGATATACCCGAAGCGATTAGCAATCTCACTAATCTCATAACGCTTTCCTTTCACGGAAATCAAATAGCGGAGATACCTGAGGCGATTAGCAATCTCACCAATCTCACAGAACTGTGGTTTTCTGAAAATCAAATAGCAGAGATACCTAAGGCAATCACCAATCTCACTAATCTCACAAGACTTGACCTTGATAACAATCAAATAACTGAGATACCCAAGACGATTAGCAATCTCACCAATCTCAAAACGCTTTTTCTTCATGACAATCCTCTGAATCCTATTTTACAAAGTGCCTGTTCAGGAGGAATTGAAGAACTTTTTGCCTATCTCAACAGTTTGCAAGATGTTTCAGAGATCGAGACACTCCACGAAGCCAAGCTGGTTTTAATCGGAGAAGGCGATGTCGGCAAAACCACTTTACTGAAGGCGTTAACAGGTAAAGATCCCCAGAAAGGAGAAGAAACCACCCACGGCATCAGCATCGATATCCAAGCCCTCAGTTTGCCCCATCCCGACCAACCCGACACCCACCTCACATTCAACGCTTGGGACTTTGGCGGCCAAGAAGTGTATCGCATCACCCACCAGTTTTTCTTTAGCAAACGCGCTGTTTACCTATTGCTGTGGGAACCCCGTCGCGGCGTACAACAGTGCCAAGTAGAAGACTGGCTAAACATGTTGCAACTACGAGTCGGAGAAGCCGCCCGCGTGATTATTGTCTCCACCCACTGCAAAACCGGAAACCGTATTGCCCGCATCGATCAGCCCGTCCTCAGGCGCGACTACGGCGACATGATTGTGGATTTCCTCGAAGTCGATAGCCTCGAAGACGACCCAGACACAGGCGAAAAATTCGGTATCGTTGCCCTAAAAAATCGCATTGCCGACACCGCCAAAACCTTCGACCAGATGGGAGCCAAACTAAACCGAGCTTGGCGCGAATCCCGCGATGAACTACTGGCGATCAAGGAACCGCGCATCACCTATACCGAATTTGCTGCCGTTTGCGAAAACCACGGACTGAGCGAGATTGCCACCCGCACCCTCGCTGACCTCATGCACGACCTCGGCTACATCGTTTATTACGGCGACGACGAATCCCTAAAAGACGACGTGATTCTCCAGCCCGAATGGCTCACCAAGGCGATTGGGTTTGTCCTCGAAGACCGCACCACCCAAGAGATGGACGGCATTTTGCCCGATAACCGCCTCAAAGCCGTTTTGTACGACCACCCCTTCACCAAAGAACCCCGCTACAGCCCCGAATTTTATCCGTTTTTCCTGCGGCTAATGGAAAAATATGACGTTTCCTATCGCCTAGAAGATGGCACAGCAAGCCTCGTCTCCCAACACGTGCCCCAAGTTCGTCCAGCTCTACCTTGGCTCCCAGAAGAAGACCCCGAACCCAATCGCCGCCGCATCGCCATGGTTTGCGTGATGGAAGAATCACCGCCGGGACTCATTCCGTGGATGATCGTCCGCACCCATGAATACATCTACAAACGCCACGAGAACGACGGCAAAGAACACCGCTTGCATTGGCAAAAAGGCATGTTTCTAAGGTATAAAAGCCACGGTAAAGCTATGCTGGAACTGCGAGATCGAGAATTTCATATTTACACTGAAGCCGTCTGGCCAGAGCATTTCGCCGAGATTTTACAACAAACTCTCCACACCCTAATCACCGACACTTGGCCGGGGCTTGAAGGCCGTTACCATTTCGCCATCCCTTGCCCAACAAAAAAAGATAATCGAGACTGCATGGGTCGCTTTGAAATCAGTGCTTTGCGAGAATTTGTAGATGATGGAGATACCCATTACCGTTGCCAGTCTTGCCGTACTCGACACAAAATTGAGGACTTGCTCATCGGATTTAAGGACGATAGCAGCCGCGAACAACTCAACCGCATCGAAACAAAAGTCGATCAAGGGTTTTCCGAGATCCAAAACAACCTCGCCGAGTGGGAAAGCCGCATCGCTAATTACACCATGGGCATCATGCGGGCGATCGCCAACGAAGCAAAAAATGGCCCCCGTCTGTTTACCCTCGAACCCGTAGATGGTAACTGGCGAAGATTATTTGATAAACGTTATCGCTTGCATCTGTGGTGCGAAGCCGAAAACTGCCAACACCGCGTCCATCAACCAGATTTCGGCGTTTATGAATTCAATGTTTCCAAAGACTGGGTGACCAAAGTTGCCCCCTATGCCAACCTTGTGGCGCGAGTTCTGAAAACCACCTTGCCCGTCGCCATTCCCGCTGCAAACCTCTACTTTGGCGAAGACATTATGGACAATTGGGCGATTTCGCAATCCCTCGACGCGATGAAAGAAGCCACGGGAAACCTGCTAGAAAATGACATGGCGATCGCCGAACCCCGCCACCTCAAAGACGGCATCCTCACCGAAGCAGAACGCTCCGGCATCCTCGCACTCCATTCCTTCTTACGAGAAGAAGATCCCCACCACCAGCGTCTCGGACTGAAGCGAATGCCCACCTACACAGGCGATTACCTCTGGCTCTGCGAAACCCATTATCAAGCCGCCCAATCGATCATCCCCGATCATATCGAATAGCTTCGCTGATCAAAAACTCAACCTTGTTTTTCATCGTGGACATATTTTCGTAAGAATGAATCAGCATATCTAATAAATTAAGCGGCGCTGCACCTATCGAATTTGCTGCCCATGGCATTGAGGCGATCGCCAACTAACAGAAATTCTTTTCACCATCAATAAAGAATCACCTTAAAAAGTGACATCAGCTAACGCTTGGAAACAGGGCTTAGCAAAATAAAACCCTTGAAATAATTCGATTCCTAAAGACTCTAAAGCTGCCAATTCCGCTTGAGTTTCGACACCTTCAGCAATAATCGTTGAAGAAATTTCGTTACTAACCTGTAAAACACCTTTAACAATCGCTTGACGAATAGAATCTTGGTCAATGCCTCGGACTAAAGCCATATCAAGCTTGATGAAGTCTGTTTGAATTTCGGATAACAAATTCAATCCTGCGTAACCTGCACCAAAATCATCAATAGCTGTTTTGAAGCCTCTCTTTTTATAGTATTCAACAATTCTTTTGAGATGAGAAATATCCTCTATCTTTTCACTTTCAGTGATTTCAAAAATAATTTGCGAAATAGGAAGTTTGTATCGCTCTGCTGTTTCTAGAGTCGTTCTTATACAAAGCTCTGGATCATAAACTGCATTCGGTAAAAAATTGATATTCAAAAAACAAGGAATGTCTAGACCTGCCGCTAATTCAATAGCTTTAACGCGGCAAGATTGATCAAAACGATACCGATTTTGTTCAGTGACATTACTGAAAACTGATCCGGCAGATTCTCCATTTAGTCCTCTGACTAATGCTTCATGGGCAAATATTTCATGCTTTTTCGTATTGACAATAGGCTGTAAAGCCATAGTGAAATCAAAGTCTAATTGCTGACTAAGCTGGCATGCTTGGCAACTCATACGCTTAAAATTTTTCTTGTATTTTAACATCCTATTCTCATAATTAATTGGGCTGGAAAAGCGAAAACTATCAAACAAAACAAACTTTGAATCATTCCCTACTTATTAAAAATTCTAGCCTTGTCTGCCTGAATAAACGAAGATTTTTGAATTTTTAGGTAAAATGTCGCAGAGAATAATTGCTCTAAAAGGAGATAGTCAGCATTTGTTGACTACAGATGAAGTGCTTACTTTACATTGTAAAAGTGACAACAAATATCTAATAAATTGTTTTCAAAATTTAGAAATAGCTCAAAAAACTGATGCGAAATTTTTCTATTCTTTATTCTGGCACAGTTTTATCTTTTTAAATCTAGATCCGGCTGCGTAAAAACTCTTAGGAAGCCAATAAAAACTCCCCCTAAGCAACAAGACTTAAAGGGAGACTTTTCTTTCAAATTCAATTCAAATCAAACTGTTATTTCTCTGGTGTCGATGGGTGGAGGTGCGCTTCCAAAAACCAGAGACGCTTATCGATTGTCCGAGATATTTCTGTGTACAAATCTTCTGTATCCGAATCACCGTAGCTTTCTGCTTTTTCGATACCTTCTCGCAGGTGTGCTGCATATTTACCGTAGCAATCAGCCAAAGCTGTAAGATGATCTGTGCCAGTCACTGCATCGGGGGGATAGCTCGCCAAGATCGATTCTTTTGCTGCAGTTTTGACAGTGCCGAAAGCAATACTACCCAAGGCTGTGACCCGCTCGGCGATCATGTCGATATATTCAATTAACTCACCGGAAAGCTCGTCAAATAACTCGTGCAGTTGGTAAAAATCCAAACCCTTAACATTCCAGTGAGCCTGCTTGGCTTGGCTTTGCAAATCAATGGTTGTCGCCAAGGTTTGATTGAGGAGAACAACAGCACTGGAGCGGGTTTTTTTTGATAAATCAATGCGAGAAGGATAAAGCGTAACTTTTGACTTAGCCATCAGCGACCTCCGAGTGTAAACGTGTAACGAGTGAGCTGTTTACCAAACAACTCTTATCTAAGAATAATTCTTAGGTGTAAAATCAGCAATCCGTCTAAATGCTTAGGTTTTTTGTTTACTATTATTGTTGCCATTGCTCAAAAAATAGCAAACACAAAAGAGCTTAGACTTTTGTTAATAATGGTGCGAGAAACTGACCAGTGTAGGAATGTTCAACTTTAATAATGTCTTCTGGCGTACCCACCGCGATAATTTCCCCGCCGCGATCGCCCCCCTCTGGCCCCAGATCAATTAGCCAATCACTACAGCGAATCACGTCTAAATTATGCTCGATCACAAGTACCGAATTGCCCTTGTCCACCAGTCTCTGCAACACGTTTAGCAAATGATGCACATCATAAAAAGATAAGCCTGTCGTCGGTTCGTCGATTAGATAAAGCGTTTTACCCGTGGCGCGGCGCGACAGCTCTGAAGCCAATTTCACCCGTTGCGCTTCACCACCCGATAGCGTTGGTGCAGGTTGGCCCAGTTTCACATAGCCCAAACCCACATCCACCAAGGTTTGTAAGCGATTGGCGGCTCCCGTAATATTTTCAAAAACACCGAGTGCCTCTTCCACTGTCATGCCCAAAACATCGGCGATGGAATAGCCTTTAAACTTCACTTGCAGCGTCTCGCGGTTATATCTCGCACCTTTGCACACATCGCATTGCACATATACATCCGGTAAAAAATTCATTTCGATGACGTTAACGCCTTGGCCGCTACAAGCTTCACAGCGTCCACCTTTGACGTTAAAAGAAAAACGTCCTTTTTTATAACCTCTTGTTTTCGCCTCGACTGCTTCTGCGAAGAGATTACGAATCGGGTCAAAAATTCCCGTGTAAGTGGCCGGATTTGAACGCGGTGTTCTGCCAATCGGCGATTGATCAATGACAATTACTTTGTCGATGGACTTGAGACCTTTAACAGAACCTAGCTCTTTCGGAAACGGCGTATTACGGTTCAGGCTGTGCTGCAAGGCTGGGTAGAGCAACTCATTCATCAGCGTTGATTTGCCAGAACCTGAAACGCCAGTCAAACAGACCAATTCACCGAGCGGAATTTCAACATCAAGATTTTTGAGGTTATTTTTAGTGCAATTACTCAGAGTCAGTTTGCCGCCGTTGCCCTCTCGTCGTTCTTCTGGCACATCGATGGAGCGCCTGCCGGAGAGATAGGCGCTGGTTAGAGATGTTTTATTTTTGAGGAATTTGTTGTAATCGCCTTCAAAAACGATATCGCCACCGTGAACGCCTGCTTTTGGGCCAATATCAACGATGTGGTCGGCGGTTTTGATGGTGTCTTCGTCATGCTCAACCACGATTAGAGTATTGCCGAGATCTCGCAATTTTTTCAGGGTTTGCAATAGGCGTTCGTTGTCCCGCTGATGCAAACCGATGCTGGGTTCGTCGAGGACGTACAAAACGCCGGTTAAGCCTGCGCCGATCTGGGTGGCGAGTCGGATGCGTTGGGCTTCTCCACCGGACAGGGTCATGGCGGCACGGTCGAGGGTGAGGTAGTCTAGGCCGACATCGAGCAGAAATTTGAGGCGGGAACAGATTTCTTTGAGGGCGAGTTCACCAATCATTTTCTGGCGATCGCTGAGATCTAAATGTTCAACTCGGTGCAGACAATCGCGAATGGAAACGTTAGTGAGTTCGTCGATGTTGTGTTGGCCGAGGCGGACTGAGAGGGCTTCGGGTTTGAGGCGCTTGCCTTTGCAGGTTTCGCAGGGTTGGTTGATCAGATATTTTTCGAGTTTTGATTTGATCGCTTCGGAAGTGGTGTCTTGATAGTTGCGATCTAGAAGTTTGAGAATGCCGGAATAGTGGCGATAGTAGCCTTTGCCTGTGCCGTAGCGGGATTCTTCTTCAAACCAGATGGATTCTTCGGAGCCGTTGAGCAGAATATCTTGGTGTTTTTTGCTGAGATCTTGCCATGGGGTCTGGATCTCAAAACCAAAGTTCTGGCCGAGATTATAAAGCAGCGAGAGGTAATAGGTATTTTCTTTTTCTGACCAAGGGGCGATCGCCGAATAGAGCGGTTGCTTGGGATCGGGAACCACAAGTTCGGCGGCAAAAGTGCGGTGACTGCCGAGGCCATGACAGGCAGAACAAGCGCCGTAGGGGGAGTTGAAGGAAAAAAGACGGGGGGATAATTCTTCGATGACTGCGCCATGTTCGGGGCAAGCAAAATTTTCGGAGAAGACAATTTGCTCATTTTTATCGATCTGATCGATAATCGCTGTGCCTTCGGAATGCTTGAGGCAAGTGGCGAGGGAGTCGGTTAATCGTTCTTGGATGCCGTCTTTTTTGACGAGGCGATCGACGACAATTTCGATGGTGTGGTACTGATTTTTATCGAGAGAAATATTGTCGCTGAGTTCACGAATTTCGCCGTCAATTTTCACTCGCGCAAAGCCTTCAGAACCGATGCTGGAGATGGTCTTTTTATGGGTTCCTTTTTGGTGGCGAACAACGGGGGAGAGAATTAAAAATTTGGTTTTGTCTTCTAGCGCGAGCACTCGGTCACACATTTCATCAATGGTCTGGGGTGCAATGGGGCGATCGCAGTGGGGACAGTGGGGTTCGCCTGCTCGCCCAAAAAGGAGACGTAAATAATCTGAAATTTCGGTGACTGTACCGACCGTCGAGCGGGGGTTGTGAGACGTGGACTTTTGGTCGATAGAAATAGCCGGACTTAGCCCTTCGATGGCATCCACATCGGGCTTATCGAGCTGCCCCAAAAACTGCCGTGCATAGGAGCTGAGGGATTCGACGTAGCGGCGCTGACCCTCGGCAAAAATAGTATCAAAAGCGAGCGATGACTTCCCCGAACCGGACACCCCAGTGAAGACAATCAACTGATTACGGGGCAAATCAAGATCCACATTTTTAAGGTTATGCTGCCGTGCGCCACGGATGCGGATTTGGTCGGACTTGCTCATGGGGGCGATCGCCATTTCTTCTGTAAAACTGCCTTAAACATTATAGGCATGAGATCGAAGCTTAGCCTTTGGCTAAAGACAGATTTCGTTGAAGTAAAACACTATAGTGGTCGCCCTTGTCAGCGATTGAGTCATCGCGAATTTGTGACTCAAAATATTTTCATCTCGCTGCGTAACTTAAACTGTGCCCGCCAAAGGTAAGGACAGCGTAAATGTTGTGCAGTTTGGCGAGGCTGGCTCCAACTGTAATTCTCCGCCATGGGCGCGGGCAATTTCTCTAGATAAACTCAACCCCAAACCGAAGCCTTCTACCTGACGATTTCTGGATGCGTCACCCCGCTGAAATCGGTCAAAAATACGGCGGCGATCGCCTGCTGAAATATCTCTAGAAACATTACTGATTTTCACAAACAAGATGCCGTTTTGCTGCTGTGTATTAATCCGAATCCAACCGTTAGGCAAGTTGTATTTAATTGCATTTGTAATCAAATTCTGTAAAATTTGAGCGAGTAAATCTTGATCACCGCTAACAATTAATTTCGGCAATAGCTTTAAATCTAGTCGAAGTTCTGGAGCGATCAAATCAATATCTTCAGCTAAATCACGAATGATTTCTGATAAATCAACTGTTGTTTTTTGAATTTGCATTTGCCCAGCATCAGCAAGAGAAAGCAATAGTAATTTGCGAGTAATCGAGCTAAGACGACGTACTTCATCTAACAAGCGACTAAAGGTTTGCTGTTGTTCTGAACCTGCACTCGTTTTCTGAACAGCTCGCTCTAACTCTCCTTGCAAAATTGCTAGAGGTGTTTTGAGTTCATGAGCTGCATCAGCGCTAAATCGAGATGCTTGTTGAAAGCTTCGTTCTAAGCGCGCCATCATTTGATTAAACACGTTAACCAGTTCAACAAATTCAATATCTAATTTTGCGCTAGAAGCCCGTTGATTTAATCCTTTTGCCGTGACTTGACGAATGATTTCTGTCAGGTTTTGAATCGCTTTTAAAGCATCACTCGATAGCCACCAAGCCCCAACAGTTACGAGTAATAGTGTGATCGGCAGCATCAAGAAAAAGATATTTCTGATCACCGCCATTTCTTGATCAATAATCTGTAAATCGACGGCGATCGCCATCTGTACAAATGGTGAAGAAACTGTGCCTAGACGCCATTTTTTTTGATCGGCTGTATGCGTAACAAGATCAGACAATTGGGTTAGCCTGCGTAATTCCTCTGGGTTCGGACGCTGACGGAAATCATTATTTTCTCGGCGGCGAATGTTGGGTGGTGGCGGCACGCTAGGGAAATCTCTCAAATTTAGATCCTTTACTTCTGGCTGTGGCAGGAATGATGCCTGAGAATTCAATTGGGTTGGCCAGTTTTGAGATTGATAAATAGTTTGATTTTGATTGAGAATTAGCAGCGCAGCATTAGACTTTGAAGCACTACTAAAGGCAAAAGCTCGCGACTCTTCAAATATTTCCCAATACATTATTGGTCTTGGAATAGAAGCTTCTCGTAACAGTTTTTCTTGAATATTTTGGTCTAAGCTGTCTAGCTTTGATTGATACAATAATACGTAAGAAATACCACCAAAACCCGTGACAGTGACGCCTGCTAGTAATGCAGAAAAAAGAGCAATTCTTAAGCGGAAAGAGGAGAGTTTCAAAAAGTTAGCTTGCTAATAAATTTGAGTGATTAAAAAGTGCTTAATCTTCTGGTTTACGAAATCGATAACCCACGCCACGAATGCTCTCGATACAGCCTTTCTCACCGACTTTTTCTAATTTTTTACGAATCCTCTGAACGCAAACATCAACTAAATTTGTATTCGGATTAAAGTCATAGCCCCAAACATGTTCGAGGATTTGAGTGCGGGTAAAGACTCGGCCCGGCGATCGCATCAAATATTCTAAAAAATTGAATTCGCGTGAGGTCAGCTCTACAACTTTTTCGTTGCAAGTCACTTCGCGAGACAGACGGTCAAGTTTCAGCGGGAAAACACTCAGAATATTCTGGCGATCGCCCGACACTCTTCTGACAACAGCATGGATACGCGCGACTAATTCTTCTACGAAAAAAGGCTTCGCAATATAGTCATCAGCCCCAAGATTTAGTCCTTCAAGGCGATCGTCTAATTCATTCCGCGCCGTCAGCAAAATCACTGGCGTTTGGCGACCCGCTTTGCGCAACCCTTTCAAAATCGCCATGCCATCTTTGCCCGGAACCATGATATCTAGCACAATCGCGTCATAATCTTGGTTGAG
>JBARRZ010000048.1:0-4167 GCA_049644465.1 Limnothrix sp. | reverse complement strand
ACATCGAGCCGGGTCAGCTGGCTGTGCCCCCAGAAAGTAAAGTGACGGATACAGATTGGGATGAGGCTGGTAACCATAAAAAGCAAGCAGAGCCAGAAGACAAAGCGACATCTACAACAGAAGCCCAAACTGATACAGAAATGTCTAATACTGAGCTAGATCGGATTCGTCGTCAGCTAGAAGGGTTGTTGTAATGTTGATTTGCCGTGATATTTACGCGATTTGACTTTGAAAACTTGCTGACAAATAATCTGCTGTTGCTTCTACGAGGGCGATCGCATTTTCATAGAACATTCTCGTCGGGCCAATAACACCAACACTGCCGACCGGGGTCTCTTCTTGATAATAATTCGCTGCAATCAAAGCGCAAGTTTGCATCGGTTTGAGCGGATTTTCTGCACCAATATGAATCATCGTCGGCCGGTCTTCTGACAAACTATCAAACAATACTGGCAGCAGTTGTTCTTGTCGCACTTCCAATAAATGCAACAGTGTCTGCAATTGCTCAAGCTGGGAAAATTCTGGTTGGCGCAATACTTCCGAAATCCCATGCACTAAAATCGGGGTGCTCGTAGTGTTGGGCGCAACTTGAGATACTCTTTTGCAAATGCTACGTAATAGTTCTGCACAGTGCCGAAAATCTTCGTCTAAAGCTTCTAAATCTAAGTGCGCAATCTCTCGCAGCGATCGCCCCTGAAGATGATGATTCAGGAAATTCGACAAAATCTCTAGCTCATCCACCTCACCATCAATCGACAACAGCACAGACTGAGGCTGATAGGTATCTGTGATCACGATCATCATTACCTGTTTCGGCGCAATTGGCAGCAATTGCAGATATCTCAACCTTGCATGGCTCTGGTTCGGCACAGTGATCAGTGCGATGTAGCCACTGAGGGTCGCTAAAATTTGAGTTGCCCGCTGGAGCGTCGCCTCTAAACCCCAAAGTTCTTCTGTCGAGCGTGTTTTAAAAGCTTGATCTGCTTGAGCGCGCGTTTTACGGTTGGGCGTAACCAATTCATCCACGTAAAAGCGATAACCAGAATCAGACGGGATGCGACCAGCTGAAACATGGGGCTGATAGAGAAATCCTGCTTTTTCGAGTTTTCCCATCACGTTACGGATGGTGGCGGAACTGACCTGAAAATCATACTCATCTACCAGCGTTTTTGAGCCGACTGGTTCTGCTGTAGAGATGTAGTGATGAACTGTTGCCCGAAAAATGCTTTGGTGACGTGGGTTGAAGATTTTCTGGGCAGCCATAGGTTCAGCCGAAAAATAAATTAGTTATTAAAAAAATGCTTAAAAAAGAGTCAAAAAATATCTAGCTGAAAACAATAGTTTAGTGCGATGCGATGGAGCTTAGTATAGCTTACCGGCTTCTAATAACGGGGTACGCCACGATCTATCCGCAGCGAGTAGGCATCGATCCCGCCAGCAATATTAATAACGTTGCTAAAGCCTTGTTGCTGTAACCATTGACACATCTGGGCAGAGCGTACGCCGTGGTGACAAAGGACATAGGTCTCTGCTGCTGAATCGAAATCGACGGCAATGCGGGGCGACCATTGTTCAAATTGGCTTAGGGGTAATGTTTGAAAGTTTTTTAGTGCAGCGATTTCAATTTCATGGGGTTCGCGGACATCGATCAGTTGAAGATCTTTATCTTCTGTCTGTCGCTGGGCAAAGGTTTCGACGGAGACTTCGGGCAGGATTTGGGGCATGAGGGTGATTTTTTAAGGGTTGAGATTGGTTTGTTAGTGGGTTTTTAATTAAGAAGATCTTGACATGATTGTGGGGGCTGAAGCGGAATTTTGGCGAATAAATTGCTAAATTGCTATGGAAACTGGTTTGTAACGAAATCGAGGTTAAGGAGTATTGCAGTTACTCACGAGAGACGGTCAAGATAATTAGTGAGTGGTACAAGTAACCTTAGAGGAGCGATAGTTGCTATCTCGTCGGTATACTATTGGCTGCATCTCTATTTTTAGGCGATCGCCTCGGATTCCTCCTACTAATTTTCTCGTTATCATTTTTTAGCAAGACAGCCATTATCTTGAGTTTGTATGAACTTCGCAAATTTTCCGTGGTTATCCACGATTATTTTATTTCCTATTGTGGCGGCGCTCATTTTGCCGATCATTCCAGACAAAAATGGAAAGACCGTCCGCTGGTACGCCCTAACTGTAGGGCTGATTAATTTTGGGATCATTGTTGCCGCTTTTTACACAAGTTACGACTTTGGGACGCCCGGTTTACAACTTGTCGAAAGCTATACATGGGTCGAGGCGATCGGTCTACGGTGGTCTGTGGGGGCGGATGGCCTCTCGATGCCATTGATTTTGTTGACAGGTTTTATTACGACCCTTGCAACGCTTGCGGCATGGCCTGTCACGTTAAAACCAAAACTCTTTTTCTTTCTGATGTTGCTGATGTATGGCGGTCAGATTGCGGTGTTTGCGGTGCAGGATATGCTTCTGTTCTTCTTCACTTGGGAGCTTGAGCTGGTTCCGGTCTATCTGATTTTGTCGATCTGGGGTGGTAAAAAACGGCTCTATGCGGCGACAAAGTTCATTATTTATACTGCGGGTGGTTCGCTCTTTATTTTGCTGGGTGCGCTCACGATGGCGTTCTACGGTGATGTGACGACCTTTGATATGACGGCGATCGCCAACAAAGATTTTGGTCTCAACCTCCAACTCATACTCTACGCAGGATTTTTAGTCGCTTACGGCGTAAAATTACCAATTTTTCCATTGCACACATGGTTGCCCGATGCCCACGGCGAAGCCACAGCCCCAGCCCACATGCTCTTGGCCGGAATTCTCCTCAAAATGGGCGGCTACGCACTACTCCGGATGAACGTCAGTATGTTGCCCGATGCCCACGCTTTCTTTGGGCCAGTGCTCGTTATTTTGGGTGTCGTCAATATCATTTACGCTGCCCTCACCTCCTTTGCCCAGCGCAACCTGAAACGAAAAATTGCTTACTCATCCATCTCCCACATGGGTTTTGTGCTGATTGGAATGGCATCCTTCACAGACCTCGGCATGAGCGGCGCAATGCTGCAAATGATTTCCCATGGTCTAATTGGTGCCAGTCTCTTCTTTATGGTGGGCGCAACCTACGACCGTACCCACACCCTAATGCTCGACGAAATGGGCGGTGTCGGCCAGAAGATGAAAAAGATGTTTGCGATGTGGACGACTTGTTCCTTTGCGTCCCTCGCCCTGCCCGGTATGAGTGGCTTTGTGGCTGAGTTAATGATTTTTGTCGGCTTTGCAACCAGCGATGCTTACAACCCAACCTTCAAAGTTATTGTTGTCTGTCTCGCGGCAGTCGGTGTGATCTTGACTCCCATTTATCTCCTCTCGATGCTGCGGGAAATTCTCTATGGCCCCGAAAACAAAGAGCTTGTGGAGCATGAAAAACTTGTTGACGCAGAACCTCGTGAAGTCTTCGTCATTGCTTGCCTATTGATTCCCATCATTGGCATTGGTCTCTATCCAAAGGCCGTTACGCAGATTTATGCTTCGACGACGGAAACCCTCACGGCTCGGATACGTTTATCTGTGCCCAGCTTGAATCAGGTGGCAAAAGCGAACACGGCTGATGTTGCCGTTTTACGTGCCCCGGAAATCAAATAATCCATAATTTAAAAACTAGTTTTATGCGGTGTGAACAATTCACGCCGTTTTTTATTGAGTTTAAAATACGAGGAAATTATGCATTCAACAATGACTGTCCGACCTCAAAATTTATACAAAAAATATCATGCCCATGTGTACTTTGATGCGGCGTCTTTTCAGGAAGCACAAAAGTTTTGTTTAGAGGCTGGCAAGGAATTCCAAGTTGCGGTCGGGACACTTCACCAACGGCCTGTTGGCCCTCATCCTTACTGGAGTTGTCAGATTAGTTTTGGGACGGAGCAGTTTGATGAAATTATCGCTTGGCTAAATAAATACCGAAATGGTTTGGACATTTTGGTTCACGGGCTAACTGGTGATGATCTTAAAGACCACACAGAGCATGCGTCGTGGTTAGGTAAGGCTTCCGCCCTGAATCTAAAAATGTTTATGAAGTGATACGACTCAGCAGCAATGACGATTTTGCGCTGAACAACGCAGGTTTTGAACACGGTGCCGATAAAATGAGCTTGTTTTGATC
>JBARRZ010000047.1:0-2294 GCA_049644465.1 Limnothrix sp. | reverse complement strand
GGCAGTATCCCAAACAGAAAGATGGGTATGGCAACCGTTCCCAGTGAGGTGGGTAAAGGGCTTCGGCATAAAGGTCGCTCTAAAACCATGCTTTTCGGCGATCGCCTTGACCATATATTTAAAGAAGGCGTGACGGTCGGCGGTGACTAAAGCATCGGCATAGGCCCAGTTCATCTCAAATTGACCATTGGCATCCTCGTGGTCATTTTGGTACGCACCCCAACCGAGGTCAAGCATAATGTCGCAAATCTCAGCAATCACATCGAAACGTCGCATTAAAGCCGCTTGGTCATAGCAAGGCTTACTTTGGCGATCGCCGGGATCGGAAATATCTAAGCCGTCGGGAGACAGCAGAAAATATTCGCATTCCACCCCGGTTTTGACGCGATAACCTAAATCTTCCGCTTGCTTAAGGACTCGTTTTAAAACGATGCGGGGTGTTTGCCCAATAGGTTGACCGTCGGTGGTGTAAAGATCGGCGGGCATCCAAGCGACTTCCGGTTGCCAAGCGAGCTGAAACATACTGCTCGGATCAGGAATTGCGAGGATATCGGGATCGGCGGGGGTCATATCCAACCAAGCGGCAAATCCGGCAAATCCCGCACCATTGGCTGCCATTTCATCAATGGCTTGGGCTGGCACTAACTTCGCCCGTTGGACACCGAATAAATCGGTAAAAGAAATCAAAAAGTAGCGGAGATTTTTTTCGCGAGCAATTTCAGATAGAAGCTTGGTCATAATTTTGGGTAGTTAAACTTGATTGAAAATTGGATTTTGAGTGTTCTTTTTACTAAAAAAAGCTTGATAGTGAAAGCAAAAAAATTAAGCTGTTTACGAATTTCCCCTCCTTGGAGGGGCTAGGGGTGGGTTCTCGATAAGTTAGCGGATCGAAGAACCCCTTCCGCCTGCGGCACCTTCCCCAAGGAAGGAAGAAGAAAAATTATGTCGCTAGAAGTTCGCTAATTTCTTGGCGAATAAATTGTTCATCCTCAGGATTTTGGTAAGGATTTCCCGCCCGATGTCCCCAAATAGAAGGGATAGGCAGATATTCAGCATTGGGAATAAGCGTAGCTTCAGCAGCACAATCCTCTGGGGTGAAATAGAGGTCTGTGGTGGCAGGCATCACCAAAGTTTTTGCCTGAATAGACGTCAAAGCTCGCTGATAATCGCCGTCGTAAGTGGGATTATTGCTCACATCACAGCGCAACCAAGTATCAATCATTGTCATTAGATTACGCGGATCACGCTTTCGGTAGCCCGCTTCCCAACCGTGCAACAAATAATCCTCCAGAGATTCATAGCCAAATTGATAGTACAAACCCTCACGATAATAGGCTTGGGATGCTGCCCAACTTGCATAAATTCTGGCGAAAGTACGAAACCCACGATCCGGTGTGCCCGTAAATTCACGACCATTCCAAGTGGGATCGGCGGTTAGAGAAAAACGCAAACTTTCGAGAAAAATACGATTGTGTTCGGTGGTTTTTGCTGTGCCACAAATCGCCGCAATTCTTTCAACTCGCTCTGGAAATAACGCGCCCCAGTGATAAGCCTGTTGCGCCCCCATCGACCAACCGTAAACGAGAGCAAGCTGATCGATCCCAAACACTTCCCGCAATAATCGTGCTTGGGCATGGACATTATCGAGGTGGGTAAACCAAAAGTTTTGTTCGGCTAAACCGCAAGCCTCGCAATTACTCGGTGAACTGGACAGTCCATTACCAAACATATTTGGAATAACCACAAACCAGCGCGTCGGATCGAGGATGCCGTCAGCACGAATGAGCCAATCAATATCGGTATGTTGTGCGCCGTAGGACGTGGGATAAAGGATCACATTACGGCGATCGCCTGCGAGTTCCCCATAGGTTTCGTAGACGATTTCAGCTTCCGGTAAAACCGCTCCACATTGCAGCTCAAAATTCTTTAGGGTAAACGTTTTCATGCCACTGATTTTTTGTTGTCTCGAAAATGCAAGTTGGCAAGCGTCATTTCAAATACGAAAAACATGTCTCAGAAGTGAAATTTGATGAACTGAAGCATATGGATTTTAATTTTTTTTAATGCCACCATGTCCGCCGCAACTCAGCTCTAAACAAACTTAAAAAGCCAGATGGTCGGTAGTCGACCTTGAGCGATAAGTGCTCATTTCACCCGCTTAGAACTCTTTTTAAATGGTTTTCTAATTTTGTAAAATCAGCTCTATTATAGATAAATTCACATATTTTATTTTCAAAACTATTATTGTCGAATCCTTGCTCTTGCGCACAACTTTTAAGTACTAGATAAAGACC
>JBARRZ010000046.1:0-28724 GCA_049644465.1 Limnothrix sp. | reverse complement strand
ACTTAAATGGTTTGACCGGCAAAGGTGTTCATGTCGTCACCGTTAACGATTATTTAGCCCGTCGTGATGCCGAGTGGATGGGGCAAGTTCATCGGTTCCTTGGACTTAGCGTTGGTCTGATCCAGTCCACCATGGCCCCCGCTGAAAAGATTGAAAATTATAACTGCGACATCACCTACACCACCAACTCAGAACTCGGTTTTGATTATCTCCGAGACAATATGTCAACGGCGATGACTGAAGTTGTCCAGCGTCCGTTTAACTACTGCATTATTGATGAAGTAGATTCTATTTTGGTGGATGAGGCTAGAACACCACTAATTATTTCGGGTCAAGTGGAACGCCCCACCGAAAAATATTTGCAAGCAGCAGAAGTCGCGAGACAGCTTGTCCCTCAAGAAGAAGAAGACGGCCCCGGAGATTATGAAGTTGATGAAAAAGCTCGTAACGTATTGATGACTGATGAGGGTTTTGCTAAGGCTGAACAGCTTTTGGGCGTTACTGATCTTTATGACGAAGAAAATCCTTGGGCGCATTATATTTTCAACGCAGTCAAAGCCAAGGAACTTTTCAAGAAAGATGTGAACTATATGGTTCGTGGCGAAGATGTGATGATCGTTGATGAATTCACGGGACGGGTTATGCCGGGTCGTCGCTGGAGTGATGGTCTACACCAAGCGATTGAAGCTCAAGAGGGTATGCCGATTCAGAAAGAGACTCAGACTCTTGCGAATATCACCTATCAAAATTTCTTTTTACTCTATCCAAAGTTATCGGGCATGACTGGTACAGCCAAAACGGAAGAGACAGAGTTTGAGAAGGTTTACAAGCTTGAGGTGACGATTATTCCAACGAATCGTTCTGCTCAACGTCAGGATTGGCCTGATGTGGTTTATAAAAATGAGCGAGCAAAGTGGAAAGCGGTGGCTGAGGAAGCGGCAGAGGAGCATAAGAAAGGCCGCCCTGTGTTAGTCGGTACGACTAGCGTTGAAAAATCTGAGGTGATTTCCAATTATTTGCAGGAATTGGATATTCCTCATAATTTGCTGAATGCGCGTCCCGAAAATGTTGAAAAAGAGTCTGAGATTGTCGCGCAGGCGGGACGCAAGGGGGCGGTAACGATCGCCACCAACATGGCTGGTCGTGGTACGGATATTATCCTCGGTGGTAATGCGGAATATATGGCGCGCTTAAAGCTGCGTGAGTATTTCATGCCTCGCATTGTGAAGCCGGAAGATGAGGGTGGTTTTGCGATCGCCGGCAATAATAATGGTGGTTCCGGTGCTCAGGGTTTTGACGTTAATGCGCCGAAGAAAAAGAAAAAATCTTGGAAAACAACGCTCGATATTTATCCAACAGAACTGTCTGAAAAGACTGAGCAAATGCTGAAGGATGCGGTCAAGTTTGCGGTTGATAAGTATGGTGAGCAGAGTCTTTCGGAACTAGAAGCGGAAGAAAAGTTGGCGATCGCCTCCGAGAATGCCCCAACGGATGATCCGGTAATCCAAAAATTACGAGAAGTTTATCAGGCGATCGAAACGACCTATAGTGGGCTGACGACTGCCGAGCATGACGAAGTGATTGGCAACGGTGGTCTGCACGTGATGGGTACAGAACGTCACGAATCGCGCCGCATCGACAACCAATTGCGCGGGCGTGCTGGTCGTCAAGGTGACCCCGGTTCTACCCGCTTTTTCCTCAGTCTTGAAGACAATTTGCTCCGGATTTTTGGCGGCGATCGCGTGGCCGGATTGATGAATGCTTTTCGCGTCGAAGAAGACATGCCCATTGAGTCAAAAATGCTGACTGGATCCCTCGAAGGCGCACAGAAAAAAGTCGAAACCTTCTACTATGACGCTCGTAAACAAGTCTTTGAATACGACGAAGTGATGAACAATCAGCGGCGCGCAATTTATGCAGAACGCCGTCGTGTACTCGAAGGTCAAGACCTTAAAGAGCAAGTGATTCAGTACGCCGAAAAGACCATGAGTGAAATCGTGGATGCTTATGTCAATCCTGACTTGCCGCCCGAAGAATGGAAGCTCGATAAGCTGCTTGATAAGTCGAAAGAATTCGTTTATCTGCTCGAAGATTTAGAGCCAAAAGATATCGAAGACATGACTGTGCCTGAGATGAAAACTTTCCTACATGAAGAGATTCGTAAGGCCTACGACCTTAAGGAAAGTCAAGTTGATCAAAGCCAACCCGGTTTGATGCGACAAGCAGAACGATTCTTTATTCTTCAGCAAATTGATACCCTCTGGCGCGAACACTTGCAGGCGATTGATTCGTTGCGTGAGTCAGTTGGTTTGCGCGGTTATGGTCAAAAAGATCCCTTGATTGAATACAAGCAAGAAGGTTATGAAATGTTCTTGGAAATGATGATTGATATTCGCCGGAATGTTGTTTATTCTCTCTTCCAATTCCAGCCTCAGCGACAGCCACAACAAGCTCAAGCTGTGTAATTAAACTGAGATTTAGAATTAATTAATTTTGGTTATAAAAAACTCCCTTAGTTATTAAGGGAGTTTTTTGTTGAAATATTTATCTAAATCTATCGTTAGTATTCACTGCTCAATCTACGTAATGCCAAAAATCTTGTACCAGTCGGAACTAAATTTCTTGGGTTACATTTACTTTGCCGCGCACTACAGAACGAATAATGCGATTAATCGCTCGTCGTTCATCTTCTGGAAGCGTTTCGTCTAAGGCTGCCGCTAATAAACCGTAGCGATCGCC
The DNA here is from genome assembly GCA_049644465.1 of Limnothrix sp. GTDB lineage: Bacteria > Cyanobacteriota > Cyanobacteriia > Cyanobacteriales > MRBY01 > MRBY01. The sequence continues at coordinate 25,985 of JBARRZ010000046.1, read as the reverse complement.
TAAAGTCAGTTTTCTGTGTTCGGATACCGAGACCAGCATTTCAGATACAGCCCCCGGTAGGAGTAGAAGCTTAGGGTCAGACATGGTAATTTGGTATAATAGCTGACGATCTCATGATTCCAGACTTTAACCAATCGCTATGTGATCTCAAAAAACGGTTGCTAGTGATACCAATAGACTTTTTTTGTGACTTAGATCACTTTACTGGAGAAACACCGAGATCTTCCATCGCTAAGCGGATTTGTTCGAGACGCCGCTGATTGACACCGAGATCCGATTCTCCTAACCGTGACGCAGAGCGTAAGTGAATGACTGCTTCATCTTCGGGAAAATAGAACTCCGCATCGTCAACAAATCCTAGCAATCGGCTCCGGGATTCTGTCCGAATATAATCTTCGGTTTGCTCAACAACTTCGGTGCGGGGCACGACTGATAAGACTTGCAACAATGTTTGGTAAGCAATTTGGCGATCGCCACTATAGGGAATGGCGGAGATGTTGTGGTCTGGATCGTCCCCCTGACTAACCACACAATTCGGTGTACTGGGGCAAGCATTTAGATGCCCATCTTCAATCCCCAAATTAGTCGGCGAACCGCCAGCAAAGGGTGATGCAGCCCAACTTATTGCAGGATTAGCAAACCAAAGCAAACAGGCAAAAATAACTGCGAAAAAACGAAAAAGCATAAACAAAATCAAAAGACAATAGTATCTATGCTAAAGCAAATCGCAGGTCTCTATCTCGCTTATTTTTGGGGAATAAAATCTTCGGTGCGGAGATTGTCAAGCTGAGCTTTTAGTCCTTCGAGAATATTTTTCTTTTCGGCTTCGCTAATGGCTTCGTTTTGTTTTATTTCTAAAATCTGCTTCCCAATTTTTAATTCACGAATCGGATTCCAGTCTTTATCGGTTGCCGCATCGAAACGAGACCAATCAAGCTCATTGAGCACCGTTTGATCTTGATAATTCAAAAAGAAATCACGTATTTTTTGTTTCAGCTCATCCGGTAATTCTTTGTCATACGCAATTGGGTCAGACGGAATTAACGGCGATCGCCACAAGACAACAATATTTTTGTACAGCTCTGGAAACTTTCCCTGAAAACGTACCAACGCTTCACTATTATTTGTCGCAATATCAATCTCTTGGTTGGCGATCGCCAGTACTGTTGCCTCATGGCTACCCAAGAATGATACTCGCTGAAAATGCTGCAGTGGATCAATAGAATTTTCAGTGAATAGATAGTACATCGGCACTAAATAGCCCGAAGTTGAATTGAGATCATTAAACGCGAAAGTCAACTGTTGGGCATTGTCGCGGTTCAGCAAATACTGCACTTTATTTTCCGTCATCTCTTTTAGCCAAGGGCGATCGCGGTGAGCAATTAAATGAGCGTAATAACCCTTTTCCCCTTTATCGGAAACCGTCGAAACAAAAGCCTCCGCATCCGCTAATTTTGCCGCTTCGATGTAAGTCTGCCCGCCAAACCACGCTACTTGGATTACATCAGCTCGCATTGATTCGATGAGGCTAGAGTATTGCATTGCAAAAAAAGGCTTGATCGGCAAACCAACTGCCGCAGACATATCTTCCAGAAAAGGCTGCCATTTTGGCTCTAAATCAGCAACCGATTCTGTCGTTAAAATACCGAAAGATAACTCTTTTAAAATCGGCGTCGCAGATTGCTGCTGTTGTAACGGTTTGCGGCAGCTACCGATCAGACTACTACCACCAAGAGCCAAACCAAATAGGGGCAATTGTTTGATAAATTTTCGCCTGTGCATCATCATAATTTTTCGTTAAACTGTTCTGCTCTACACCGAGAGCTGCTGTAATAAAGAGATAAGAATTCTTATAGTGTAATTTTGTGAGTCGATCTTCTTCACCATTTAAACCCATCGTTCGCCAAATTCTTGTCGGCTTTGGGATTTCTCTGACTATTGTGGGTTTCGGCACAGTATGGATGAATTACCGGTTTACTCAGGCGAATTTGAATCGTCAGGTTAAACGCCGTGCAGAATCGATTACACAAACTTTACAGCTATCTTCTGAAGGTTTGATTGAGCTTGGCTATATTTCTATGCTGGAGCGGGTTGTCACTAATTATGCAACGCTACCAGATGTGATGGAAGTTGCAATCGTCAATCCTGAGGGTACAACAATTACCCACAATCTTGTCACTCAGATTAATCGACCTTTTGCTGATATTCATCCGCGGCTAATGAATGCGGTCACCCTAGCTGCGGAGACGGGTGAGGTACAAAGTCAGCGGTTGCGCATTGAAGACAAGCCTGTTTTTGTTGAAGTTTTGCCTTTTAGTAATCTCATGTTTGGGGTTGATGAGCAACGAGGGGTGGCGATCGCCATTATTGATCTAGAATCGATGGAAGCCGAAGCCCGCCAAGCTTTAATTCTGTCTACTATCATCATTGCTTCCGGTATTCTAATCATTCTCGTTTTTATGGGAGTTTTAATTCATCGTGTAATCCTTGCCCCGCTTTCGCAGTTGAATCAAGCAGTCAAGGATAGTGAAAGTAGCGGTAAATTTCAGTTTGAAGAAGAACAAATCAACAATGAAATCACTTTTTTAGCGAATACATTTCACACCGTTTTTCAGCAATTATCAACCTACGAAGAGTTAGAAAGAGAAGTGTCTCAACGCAAAGAAGTTGAGCACGCTCTACGAGAAAGTGAAGCTAAAGAACGGCAAAAATCAAGCGAATTAGAGCAGACTGTACAGAAATTACAAGAGGCACAAATTCAGCTTGTTCAGACAGAAAAAATGTCTAGTTTAGGACAGATGGTTGCGGGTCTTGCCCACGAAATAAATAATCCTGTTAATTACATTCATAATAATTTAGTTCATGCGAATCGCTATCTAGATGACCTGTTTCACTTAGTGGAAGGCTACCGGAAGAATTTTCCTAAAGGTAACGCTGAAATCAACGAACTTTTAGAAGAGATGGATATTACATTCATCCAAGAAGACTCTGCCAAGCTTTTTAAATCTATCTTGCATGGTTCAGACAGAATCAGAAAACTAGTTGTCTCGCTGCAAAACTTCTCTCGTTTAGATCAATCGGAAGAAAAAGATGTTGATATTCATGAAGGTATAGAAAGTACTTTGCTAATTTTAAAAAATCGTTTAGGACGGCTTAAAAATCCACAATTAGGGGCGATCAAAGTTGTTAAAAACTACGAGAAAATGTCCGACATCAATTGCTATGCAAGTCAGCTTAATCAAGTGTTTATGAATTTATTGAGTAATGCAATTGATGCTTTGGATGATCGTCAAGATGCACAAATCACAATTCAAACTCAATGGTTAGACAATCAGCGGTTGAAAGTAATGATTGAAGATAATGGTAGCGGTATTTCTCAAGAGATAGGCGATCGCCTATTTGATCCATTTTTCACGACAAAAGAAGTGGGCAAAGGAACAGGCTTAGGTTTATCGATTAGCTACAAGATTATTGTGGAGCAGCACAATGGCAAGCTGTACTACGATTCGGTAATCGGTGAAGGGACTAAATTTATTTTCGAAATCCCTTGTGGTGTACCTAGCAAAGTTGAAGTCTAGAAACAATATTCGATTCGCGACTTCGTCCCGTTTTTTGCTTCGGTTTTTATTGCATAATTTAAACAATACTGCTAGAAAATATTTTGAGAAAACGTGGATAAATTTGAGCTTTGCGAGCAAGATATTTCGCTTGAATTACTAGAACGCTATCTAAAATCTGAGGCGATCGCCGTCGATACAGAAACCATGGGACTCAATCCCCACCGTGACCGACTGTGCTTAGTGCAGCTCTGCAACGATGACGGTTATGTCAGTGCCATTCGCATTGATCGCGGCCAAACCGAAGCACCCTACCTCAAAGCATTAATGGAAACCGATAATATCACTAAAGTTTTTCACTTTGGCCGCTTCGATCTCGCTCAACTACGCTTTGCACTCGGCATCAAAACTAAGCCTTTTTATTGCACCAAAATCGCTAGTAAGCTTGCCCGAACCTACACCTCAAGTCATGGCTTAAAATCTTTGGTCAAAGAATTAATGGGTGTTGAACTTGATAAAACTGTCCAAAGTTCAGACTGGGGTAATGTTGCAGCCCTCAGCGCGGAACAACTTAGCTATGCATCAAATGATGTGCGCTATTTGATTCCAATGATGCACAAACTCACTGCAATGCTGAAGCGGGAAGAACGGTGGGGCTTGATGGAAGAATGCCTAACTTGTTTGGACACCTTCGTTAGCCTTGACTTAGCATTTTACAAAGATGTTTTTGAGCACCGATAACTTGTACAGAAAATGATCGAGTTGACGGTAATTTAGCTTGCTGCTTCGGCGGTTTCTGCTGCTGCTTCTTGTGACTCGATGATGCGACGAATTTCTGAATAAAAGCTAGTCTGCAAAACGCTTTCCTTGAAGGTGACGATATTCGTGCGCATCCGTAAATTTGCGTTACCAAACCATTGCCGCTCAACGATTTTAACGCCGCCATCTTGAAGCGTCACAATGAGAATATTGTCTGTACCTCGCGCATAATTACCGCTAGCAAGGCTGCTAGTACGCGTAAAGGCTTTCCCCTGAACCGCGTTATTGGGATCAGGGATGAAGGCCATCAGTGATGACCCTTGTGTCTTCACTTTTGCCGCCCAATCGATTGAGGTGTCCCATTTGCTTTGCAATACCAGCCAGTTTTCGTCGGGAGTCTGTTTAATTGCTTTGGCAAGACGATTGACTTCGGCGTGATCCGGAGTGAGCAACGTAAAGCTTAAGTTCGCTTTGCCATTGTCAGGCTCTGTTTTGTTAGCTTGATAAAAAGTACGTTGGGCAAACCACTCACCCGCACTCTGGTTGACAAAGGCTTGGATGTCCATAGAAAACTGGTAGCTGGATAAATTTTTAGGTTCGTACCATGATACCGGACTGGTCTATGGCTGACAAAGTCTCTGGTTTAGTCCCAGACTAATTCGTCATTGCGGGCGGTTTGCTGGCTACGGTAGTCGTAGGGTTGGAGGGTCAGGCGATCGCTGAGCACAATATTCAGATCTCGGTCTGGATCAATTGCCACAACTTCTGCTTCTTCGCTACCCAAAGCCCAGCCACCCAAAGCACCAAGGCCACCACCTAACAAAATTGTACTGAGGTCGATCTTGCGATCGCCTGTAATACCACCCAAAATCACCGCTGCACCAGCACCAATCAAAGCCCCTTCGAGGATATCCGTACCGTTTGCCCCTTCTTTAACGACTTCTGTTCTAGAAATTGGTCGAGACTCACCATAAATGGTTTGCACATCGTCTTCAGAAAAAATAAGCTGGCGAGCAACAAATTGGGTTCCCTGTTCAGTCGGCTCAAGGCGTCCTTCAACCTTTGTGCCATAGGGAATCAGCACTTGACCGTAACGGTCTTTCAGATTCGCTGCGACTTCTACCGTGAGATCCATCGTTTCGTCTTTTGCCACGAAGATTTTTTCTGCTTCGCGATACATCACCGGAATTTGTGTCCCCGTCGCGATGGTGACAGTGCGGCTACGATTTTGGCTTGGGCTAGGATTTTGGTTTTTAAAAAGTTGGGCTTGGGCCGCATTAACTGAAATAAAAGGGGCGATCGCCGAACTAAAAAATAGTGCACCGAGAACAGCAATTGTTCCGGATTTGCGAGAGCGTGTGTTGGAGGAAAACATAAGGAAAAATCCTCGTTGTGGCGTAATGTTTGCTGCTCATTGAGACGGGGAAAACGGCGATTTGTTTCCAACCACCCACTAAGCAGATCGTTATAATTTAAACATCCCCTTCGCGCAACGCCCCTAGATTCGGATGTTTGGACAATTTCAACAAAGCAATATTCGTTTTGAAGTAAAAGCCTCAGGCAAAACGATTCAGTCAAGCCTCACTCAACCGCACCAGCTGACACAGTGGCTCTGGATGCAACGTTGGGGCAGTATGCCTGTCACATTAGAAGTTGGCAAAGAATTTACGACCTATCTCGGCAATATTCCGGTGACTCACCGCATCGACACTGTTAACGACAATGGCATTCGTTTCATCCTCAGTCAGGGCATTGACGGTTTCCATGAATGGTCGTGGGACGACGGTTGGATCCAGTCTCGTTTAGAAGGCGTTTCTCTGTTACCGTTGAATTTTGGTCAGACTATAGGGCTCCTAAGTTTGCGCCATTTCGTTGAATTAAAAGAAGCAGAGGCGCAAGCATAAAAAATGGTCAGGGGTTTATTGTGGCTGCCGTTACTTGCAATGTTTATCGGTCTAGCGTGGGCTGGCTGGGCTGAATATCGAAAAATCGAAGAATACAAACTCTGGGCTGATAATTTCGATCAAGCAAAGTACGATTTGTATTCTGTTATTGGCTATCGTAATGGTCAAATTACGTGGGGCAAAGCAACTCGTAAGGGCATGGTCGATCTCGAAACGGTGGCGATCGCCCAACTTTCCAGCATTAATCTTGAAGTAGATCAGCAATCACTTCCAGAATTTGACTTAGAAAATTTACCAGAAAAAGGCAAAGCTGCTCTAATCCTCAATTACAAAGACAAGCAAGACAGCACAACAATTCCTTTTACCCAGATCGATCTCGCCGCAAAATGGGTAAATTACCTGCAAAAATTTGTCAATCTAAGCATCTAACCCAAGCTCTTTGGAATCAGAGTGAAACTAAGACTCATCTTTCGCCGTTCTGATACGCACTGATTCTGCATGGGAAGCCAAACCCTCAGCCTGCGCAAGCGTTTGAACCGCATCTGCAACACTATGCAGCGCTTGATCCGAATATTGAATAATACTGGAATGTTTCATAAATGTTTCTACTCCCAACGCAGAGGCATAGCGTGCCGCTCCAGCAGTAGGTAGCGTGTGATTCGGCCCTGCAAGATAATCACCCACGGCTTCCGGTGTTGAATGTCCGAGAAAAATTGCTCCGGCATGACGAATCAGCGGCAATAAATCCCACGGTTCGTCGATTTCTAGTTCCAAATGCTCCGGTGCAAACAGGTTCGATAATTCTGCTGCTTTTTCGAGTGACTCAACGACGACGATTAATCCATAATGGGCGATCGCCTTTTCCGTGAGTTCCTGACGCGGATGACCTTCCAACTGTCGCGAGACAGCCTTTTGTACCCGTTCCGCAAAATCTTGATCCGGCGTCAACAAAATAGCCGCAGCAAGAGGATCATGTTCCGCTTGCGCTAACAGATCCGCCGCCACATGTTCCGGTTTCGCACTATTGTCAGCGATGACTAAAACTTCCGAAGGCCCGGCCAGTGAGTCGATACCCACCCGACCGTAAACCATTTTTTTCGCAAGGGTCACATAAATATTTCCCGGCCCCGTAATCACATCCACCGCCGGAATTGTTTCTGTTCCGTAAGCTAAAGCGGCGATCGCCTGAGCACCACCAATCCGATATATTTCCTCAATACCCGCCTCTTGCGCAGCAACCAATACCGCCGGATTAATTTTTAAACCCTGACCCATCGGCGTCACCATCACAATGCGCGGTACTTCAGCGACTTTTGCAGGAATGGCATTCATCAATACCGTGCTCGGATAAGACGCTCGACCTCCCGGCACATACAAACCCGCTCGATCTACAGAGGTATAACGTTTGCCCAAAACCACATCATTCTTACCAAACTGCACCCAAGATTTCGGCACACGTTGGCGGTGAAAAGCCTCAATTTGCCGACTTGCCAGCCGAATCGCCTGAAGGAGCGGCTGATCAATCTGCTGGTACGCCGCATCCAATTCTGCTGAAGACACACGCAACTGAGACGTCGAGATCACCTGACGATCAAATTTTTCTGTAAATTCTAATAGAGCCTTATCCCCTGATTGCTTCACCGCCATCACAATTTCCTTTACCACCGCTTCCTGTTGTAGCGCCACATCGTGGGAAGTTCGGCTGGCGATCCGTTGTAATTCTGCTGGAGCTTCAGCTTGCTGATAAAGAATGCGCAGCATAGAGAAATATTTATCAATAATTTTTCAAGATCCAGTTTTATTCTACTGAATTTGTTTAGCCAGTGGCAGTGTTTCTCGCTTTTCTACCCAGCTTTCATGTTAGGATCTCTTCCCGGATTAACCTTCCCAAATTTTTATTTATTTTGCGATCAATACCATTAGTAAGTCATTCTTTGCTACAATCAGGTCTTTGATCGTCTATATTTATCTGTTCACCTAAAATTTACATAGACCACCGTGGCAAATATTAAGTCTGCAATTAAACGTATCCGTACTGCTGAGCGTAATCGTCTCCGCAACAAATCCTATAAGTCTGCTGTCAAGACTCTTTCGAAAAGAGCATTTCAAGCGATTGAAGTTTGTGCAACAGAGCCTTCTGAAGATGCAAAAGCAGAAGCGCAAAAGTGTATTTCTGAAACCTATAGCAAGATTGACAAGGCTGTTAAGACTGGTGTCTACCACCGTAATACTGCCGCTCGCAAGAAGTCTCGTCTTGCCAGAGAGTTTAAGCAAGCAGTCACCGCGTAGTTCCAAACTGTTTCGCCGTATCACTTGCTGTTTAGTCTGCTTTTGGTAATTCTGAGGAGCCGCTTAGCTTTATTTATGCAACTTGTTGATACTCATGTTCACATCAACTTTGACGTCTTTCAAGACGAGATAGAGGCGATCGCCAAACGATGGAGAGCAGCAGATGTTGCCCACCTTGTTCACTCTTGTGTCGAACCCAGCGAGTTTCCTACAATTCGCGCTTTAGCAGACCGTATCCCTGAATTAAAATTTTCTGTTGGTCTACATCCCCTCGATGCAGATAAGTGGTCAAAGACAACAGCAAATGAGATTCGGGATTTTGCTTTAAGCGATTCTCGAGTGGTCGCTTTGGGGGAAATGGGTTTAGATTTTTTCAAAGCAGAAAATCGAGACCATCAATATCATGTCCTCAAGCAGCAGCTGGATTTGGCTTTAGAATTGGATCTGCCAGTTATTATCCACTGCCGAGATGCTGCCGCCGAATTTCGACAAGTTTTGTTAGACTATCAAACCCAAGGTAGACAATTGCGAGGTGTGATGCACTGTTGGAGTGGAAACCCAGAGGAAACAGAGTGGTTCTTAGATCTCGGCTTTTTTATCAGTTTTAGTGGTGTGGTGACTTTTAAAAATGCAAAACAAGTCCAAGCCTCAGCGCAAATCGTTCCTAATGACCGCCTACTGATCGAAACAGATTGTCCTTTCCTTGCACCTGTGCCCAAGCGCGGCAAGCGTAATGAACCAGCTTTCGTGCGGCACGTGGCAGAGTATCTTGCGAATTTACGTGCAACATCTCTCGAGGTGTTAGCCCAGCAAACCACTGAAAATGCTTGTAAACTATTCCAGTTTGCCCTCTAGTTTCATCCTTCACGAGACTTTCTCTTAATAGCACTGTGCTATCACGAGGATGTCTGTTGCCGTCTTTGAAGTTATTGTACTGGCGATCGCCCTGCATCACCGCATTCCACCGTTTTCCCCGTTATCCCGACCCAAGATAATACCTATGACTCACATTACCCAAAGCCTGCTTCCTGACCTCATTGATATTCAACGGTCAAGCTTTCGTTGGTTTCTAGAAAAAGGGTTAATTGAAGAACTCAATAGTTTCTCTCCCATCACCGATTATACCGGTAAGTTAGAGCTGCACTTTATTGGTGAAAAGTATCGCCTCAAAGAGCCTAAGTACAGCATGACTGAGGCGAAAAGCCGGGATAGTACTTATGGTGTCCAGATGTACGTTCCCACTCGTCTGATCAATAAAGAAACAGGCGAAATAAAAGAGCAGGAAGTGGTTATTGGCGATCTGCCTTTAATGACTGATCGGGGTACATTTATCATCAACGGTGCAGAACGGGTCATCGTTAATCAAATTGTGCGATCGCCCGGTGTTTATTACAAATCAGAAGTAGACAAACACGGTCGTCGTACCTATTCCGCCTCCCTTATTCCGAACCGAGGCGCGTGGCTAAAATTTGAGACTGACAAAAATAACATTGTTTGGGTACGGATTGATAAAACCCGTAAGCTATCTGCTCAGGTACTTCTGAAGGCCATGGGCTTATCTGATAGCGAAATTTTAGATGCCTTGCGTCACGCAGACTTTTATCAAAAAACTCTCGACAAAGAAGGGAATCCCAGCGAAGAAGATGCACTACTAGAACTCTACCGGAAGCTCCGTCCCGGTGAGCCTCCTACAGTTAGTGGTGGTCAGCAGTTACTCGAATCTCGCTTTTTTGACAACAAGCGTTACGACCTAGGCAAAGTTGGTCGCTACAAGATCAACAAAAAGTTGCGTCTAAACATCGCCGATACAGTACGAGTACTAACACCAACCGATATTTTGACGGCGATCGATTACCTCATCAACCTTGAATTCGACACCGGAAACATTGATGACATTGACCACCTCGGTAATCGCCGCGTGCGTTCCGTCGGTGAGCTTTTGCAAAATCAAGTCCGTGTTGGCTTAAACCGCTTAGAGCGCATCATCCGCGAGCGAATGACCGTTAGTGAATCTGACTCATTAACTCCTGCATCTCTAGTCAATCCAAAACCTTTAGTTGCAGCAATCAAAGAATTCTTTGGTTCATCCCAACTTTCTCAGTTTATGGATCAAACCAATCCCCTCGCAGAGTTGACCCACAAACGTCGCCTCTCGGCCCTCGGCCCCGGTGGCCTAACCCGTGAGCGTGCCGGTTTTGCAGTACGAGATATTCACCCCACCCAGTATGGTCGGATCTGTCCCGTAGAGACACCTGAAGGCCCTAACGCAGGTCTCATTGGTTCACTGGCAACTTATGCGCGAGTCAACGAATACGGTTTCATTGAGACTCCGTATTACAGAGTTGAAAACGGCGAAATTCAGTTCGAAGAAGGCTCTGTATATTTGACGGCTGGTGAAGAAGATGACCTCCGTGTTGCTCCCGGTGACGTGCCTCGGAATGAAGAGGGCATGATTATTGGTGAATCTGTTCCGGTAAGATACCGTCGGGAATTTTCGACAACTACACCAGAACAAGTTGACTACGTTGCAGTCTCTCCGCTTCAGATTGTTTCCGTTGCAACATCACTGATTCCTTTCCTTGAACATGATGACGCCAACCGCGCCCTCATGGGATCGAACATGCAGAGACAAGCAGTTCCTCTTTTGCGTCCAGAGCGTCCCCTTGTGGGCACTGGCCTAGAAGCCCAAGCAGCTCGTGACTCCGGTATGGTGATTGTTTCCAAAGGCGAAGGTGTTGTTACTTTTGTCGATGCTACTGTCATCCGTGTACAACCGACTGGGGAAGGTAGCGAAGGCTCGCGAGAGATCGTTTACAACCTTCAAAAGTATCAACGGTCTAACCAAGATACTTGTTTAAATCAACGTCCCCTTGTGGACTACGGCGAAGATGTCGTCGCTGGTCAGGTGTTAGCAGATGGTTCTGCGACAGAAGGTGGAGAAATCGCCCTCGGTCAGAACGTAACGATCGCCTACATGCCTTGGGAAGGTTACAACTACGAGGATGCGATTCTCATCAGTGAGCGTCTCGTTTATGACGATGTTTATACCAGTATTCACATCGAAAAATTTGAGATTGAAGCTCGCCAAACTAAGCTAGGCCCTGAAGAAATCACCCGTGAAATCCCGAACGTTGGTGAAGATTCTCTCCGCCACTTAGACGAGCAAGGCATCATTCGTATTGGTGCTTGGGTTGAATCCGGCGACATTCTTGTTGGTAAGGTGACTCCGAAAGGTGAATCTGACCAGCCCCCTGAAGAGAAATTGCTTCGCGCCATTTTTGGTGAGAAAGCTCGCGATGTCCGGGACAACTCACTGAGAGTTCCCAACGGAGAAAAAGGTCGCGTTGTTGATGTGCGCGTCTTTACCCGCGAGCAAGGGGATGAATTACCCCCCGGAGCCAACATGGTTGTCCGTGTCTATGTTGCTCAGAAACGTAAGATTCAAGTGGGTGACAAGATGGCCGGTCGCCATGGTAATAAGGGAATTATTTCTCGCATCTTACCGATTGAAGATATGCCTTATCTGCCCGATGGTAGCCCGATTGATATTGTCTTGAACCCCCTTGGTGTACCTTCCCGTATGAATGTGGGTCAGGTATTTGAGTGTCTTCTGGGTTGGGCTGGGGAACACCTCAATGCTCGCTTTAAAATGATGCCTTTTGACGAGATGCACGGGGCTGAAGCTTCTCGCGAGACTGTCCATGGCAAGATTCGTGAGGCTTCTAAAAAACCAACGAAGGACTGGGTCTTCAATGAAGAGGATCCCGGTAAAATTCAAGTCTATGATGGTCGGACTGGAGAACCCTTTGATCGTGCCGTCACAGTTGGTAAAGCGTACATGCTGAAGTTGGTTCACCTTGTGGATGACAAAATTCACGCCCGTTCCACTGGCCCTTATTCTTTGGTTACGCAGCAGCCCTTGGGTGGTAAAGCACAACAGGGTGGTCAGCGTTTCGGAGAAATGGAGGTCTGGGCGCTTGAAGCCTATGGTGCAGCGTACACATTGCAGGAGTTGTTAACCGTTAAGTCCGACGATATGCAAGGTCGTAACGAGGCTCTCAATGCCATCGTCAAAGGTAAGCCAATTCCTCGTCCCGGAACGCCTGAGTCCTTCAAGGTACTGATGCGAGAGCTGCAGTCTTTGGGTCTGGATATCGCTGTACACAAAGTTGAAGCAGCGGAAGATGGTACAAGCCGTGACGTTGAAGTGGATCTGATGATGGACAATCAGCGTCGTGCTCCTAATCGTCCGACCTATGAGTCTATTTCCAATGATGATCATCAGAATGAGTCTCGGACTGAACCCGCTGAGTAGGTTTGGCTAGAAGAAATGAAAGGAAGGCGATCGCCTTCCTTTCATATTTCTCCACAGTTTTTCACGAAGTTTTTTATTAAGTTGAGTATTGGAAGCAGTCCCGGGCATGAAACACCAACAAGAACAACATTTCGACTACGTTAAAATTGGCATCGCTTCCCCTGAGCGTGTACGTCAATGGGGCGAGAGAACACTACCGAATGGTCAAACCGTCGGCGAAGTCACCAAACCAGAAACCATCAACTACCGCACCCTCAAGCCAGAGATGGATGGCCTATTTTGTGAAAAAATCTTTGGCCCCGCAAAAGATTGGGAATGCCATTGTGGTAAATATAAGCGTGTCCGTCATCGTGGCATCGTTTGTGAGCGTTGCGGCGTAGAAGTAACAGAATCTCGCGTTCGCCGCCATCGTATGGGTTACATCAAACTCGCTGCGGCAGTAACCCACGTTTGGTATCTCAAAGGAATTCCAAGCTATCTCAGTATTCTGCTAGATATGGCTTTACGCGACGTAGAGCAAGTCGTTTACTTTAATGCTTACGTTGTCCTTGATCCCGGTAATGCCACAAACCTCAACTACAAACAGTTGTTGACAGAAGATCAATGGCTAGAAATTGAGGAACAGCTTTATAGCGAAGACTCACAACTTGAAGACGTAGAAGTGGGTATTGGTGCAGAGGCGATCGAACGCTTACTGCAAGAGCTGGAACTAGAGGAGATTGCCGAAGAACTGCGCGAAGGCATTGCAAACTCTAAAGGTCAAAAACGCGCCAAATTAATTAAGCGTCTGCGAGTCATTGACAATTTTATTGCCACAGGTGCCCGCCCAGAATGGATGATTCTTAACAGCATTCCTGTTATTCCACCCGACTTGCGGCCTATGGTACAACTCGACGGTGGTCGTTTTGCAACTTCTGATCTCAATGACCTCTATCGGCGTGTGATTAACCGTAACAATCGTCTAGCTCGTCTCCAAGAGATTCTTGCACCAGAAATCATTGTCCGTAATGAAAAACGGATGTTACAAGAAGCTGTTGACGCTCTAATTGACAACGGTCGTCGTGGTCGTACAGTTGTTGGCGCTAACAACCGTCCTCTCAAATCTCTCTCAGACATTATTGAAGGAAAACAAGGTCGCTTCCGTCAAAACCTACTTGGTAAACGGGTTGACTACTCCGGTCGTTCTGTAATCGTAGTTGGGCCGAGCCTCAAAATCTACCAGTGTGGTCTGCCTCGTGAGATGGCGATCGAACTTTTCCAACCTTTTGTGATCCATCGCCTCATCAAGAGTGGCATGGTCAACAACATCAAAGCAGCGAAAAAGTTAATTCAGCGTGGTGATGAGAGTGTTTGGGATGTTCTGGCAGAAGTGATTACAGGTCACCCTGTAATGCTAAACCGAGCACCGACATTGCACCGTCTTGGTATTCAAGCCTTCGAACCCATCCTTGTAGAAGGCCGCGCGATTCAATTACATCCTCTCGTTTGTCCTGCATTTAACGCTGACTTCGACGGTGACCAAATGGCTGTGCATGTGCCCCTTTCCCTCGAAGCGCAAGCAGAAGCACGTTTGTTGATGCTTGCCTGCCATAACATTTTGTCTCCGGCTACGGGCAGACCTATTGTGGCGCCTTCGCAAGACATGGTCTTGGGTTGCTACTATCTCACGGCTGACAATCCCCATGGTCAAAACGGCGCAGGTCGTTATTTTGGCAATATGGAAGATGCCATTAGAGCTTATGAGCAAGGCGATGTAGATATACATGCGAGTATCTGGCTGCGTTACCCCGGTGAAGTAGATACACAAGAATCGGATGACGAAGTATTAGAGTCCAGCACCCTAGAAGATGGGTCTGTGATGAAAATCTTCCGGGAGCGTAAGGTCAGAGAATCAGCGGAAGGCGAAGTGCTCAGCCAATTTATTCACACAACACCGGGACGGATTATCTACAACAAGACGATTCAAGATGCTCTCGGTCTAAATGAAAAAGCTAATCTCGAAGGCATGACTCTCTAAGTCCGCTCCTACCGGTGTTCCGTTGTGTATCTAGGAACACCAACAACTATTTCCCATTTCACACCTCACCATCACCCCAGAATAAAAAACCATGACAAAGGAAAAAACTCCTGTTTTTTATAACCGCATCATTGATAAAGGTCGTCTCAAAAAGCTGATGTCTTGGGCTTATACCAGTTATGGTTCTGCCCATTGTGCAACGATGGCCGATGAACTGAAAACTATGGGTTTTCGTTATGCAACCCAAGCAGGTGTCTCGATTAGTATAGATGACTTGCAAGTGCCTCCGGTTAAGCGTCAAATGCTTGAGAGTGCAGAACAAGAAATTCGAGTCACAGAAACGCGTTATTCCCGTGGAGAGATTACCGAGGTTGAGCGTTTCCAAAAGGTAATTGATACTTGGAACAGTACTTCTGAGTCACTGAAAGAGGAGGTTGTGCGCAATTTCCACGATACGGATCCTCTCAACTCTGTTTATATGATGGCGTTGAGTGGCGCTCGTGGTAATTTGTCCCAAGTGCGTCAGTTAGTCGGTATGCGGGGTTTGATGGCAGATCCGCAAGGGGAAATTATTGACTTACCGATCAAGACTAATTTCAGAGAAGGCTTAACTGTCACTGAATATATTATCTCCTCTTACGGTGCGCGGAAAGGCTTGGTAGATACGGCTCTCCGGACTGCCGACTCTGGATATTTGACGCGTCGTCTGGTGGATGTATCTCAGGATGTGATTGTCCGTGAGGAAGATTGCGGCACATCTCGTGGTCTAAAACTAGAGGCGATGACTGACGGTGAGCGAGTCCAAATTACTCTTGAAGATCGTTTGTTTGGTCGTGTTCTCAATGCTGATGTGGTTGATCCAAAGACTGGCGAAGTGATTGCCAAGCGCAACCAAGATATTGATGAGCCGTTAGCGAAAAAAATTGCTGATACTGTTCCAGAAGCTGAGCTGCGATCGCCCCTCACTTGTGAAGCAGCCCGTTCCGTTTGCCGTAAGTGTTACGGTTGGAGCCTAGCCCATGGTCACATGGTAGATATGGGTGAAGCCGTCGGTATTATTGCCGCGCAATCTATTGGTGAACCCGGTACTCAGCTCACCATGAGAACGTTCCACACTGGTGGTGTATTTACAAAAGAAGCTGCGCGAAAAATTCGAGCGTCGAAAGCCGGAACCATTCAATTTAAAGAAGGACTAAGTACACGTCGAGTACGTACCAACCACGGTGATGAAGTCGAGCAAGTAGAAGTTGCCGGTAACTTGGTCATCAAGCCTAGTGATAATGGCAAGATGATCACGCATCCGCTCCCCACTGGTTCTTTAGTTTGGGTTCCCGAAGGTAGTTCTGTGAAAAAAGGTGACCTCCTTGTTGAGGCCGCTTCTGCGAAGAAAACGCAAAAATCTACAGAGAGAGCAACGAAAGATGTTTCGTCTGATCTCGCCGGTGAAATTCTTTTTGACAACTTAGTTGCAGAAGAAAAAACTGACCGTCAGGGCAACATGACTCGTTCTGCTCAGAGAAGTGGTCTTGTTTGGGTCTTGTCTGGTGATGTGTATAATCTGCCCGCTGGTGCAGAGCCTGTTGTTGGAAACAATACGCATGTCGAGAAAGGTACAGTTCTCGCTGAGACTAAGTTAGTTTCTTTGTCTGGTGGTGTGGTTCGTTTGATCCCCGATAGCCGCGAAATTGAGATTGTTACAGCGTCGGTCTTACTTGATGAAGCCAAAGTGTTACTGGAAAGTAGCGGTGGTACAGAGCAATATGTAGTGGAAACTTCCAAAGGAGACCAGTTCCTGCTCAAGACTGCACCGGGCACAAAGGTACAAAATAATACCAACATTGCCGACTTGATTGATGAGCGCTACCAAACCAAAACTGGCGGTATTCTCAAATACGCAGGTGTAGAGGTTGCGAAGGGAACGAAAAAACTTGGCTACGAGGTGATTAAAGGCGGCACGCTATTGTGGATTCCTGAAGAAAGCCACGAGGTCAACAAAGACAGTTCACTACGGATTGTGGATGATGGCCAGTTTATCGAGGCTGGGACTGAGGTCGTCAAGGACATTTTTGCGCAGTCGGCTGGTGTTGCTGAAATTATCGAGAAAAACGATATTCTTCGAGAAGTGATCATTAAGCCCGGTGAATTGCATCTTACTGATGAGGCGATCGCCGACAAATATCACGAACAACTGATTCAGCCAGGCGAAGAAATTTTGTCTGGAGTCACCCTAGAAAAACTCAGCTACGGTGAAAAAATTATCAGCACAGAAGGCATCGCCTTGCTGGTTCGTCCCGTTGAAGAATACCAAGTAGAAGACATCCCGGTAGAGCCTTCTCAAAATTCGATTAATGACAAAGATGCCGGTCGCAATATCAATCTCAAATCAGTTCAGCGTCTCTTTTATAAAGATGGCGAACGAGTGAAGTCAGTCGATGGTATTTCGTTGCTGAACACTCAGTTGATGATTGAAATTGAACCTCTAGAAGATGAAGATCCTGATGTTTTGACCAATCTTTATGCAGACATTGAGCTAAAAGAAGACCTGGTTGATGCAGAGGTTCAGCGTCTCCAGCTAGTCATTTTAGAATCGCTCATTCTACGACGTGACTCTGATAGCGATCCCCTCGGTGGTCAAATTCAGACGCGTTTGATGGTAGAAGACGGCGAGGAGATTCCACCCGGCGCGGTGATCGCTCGTACTGAAATTCAGTGTAAAGAAGATGGAGAAGTTCGCGGTATCCGTGAAGGTCAAGAGGCTATTCGTCGTCTCCTGATTGTTCGGGACAGCGATCGCCACACCATTACCATCAATAGCAAAGCAAAAGTTGCAGCAAACGACTTGATTGTTGCTGGCACAGAAATTGCCGATGGTATTGAGATTGAAGACTCAGCTCAAGTGCTCAAAGTCTCCGATAAAGAAATTGTGTTCCGGCACGCACGTCCCTACCGCGTATCCGGTGGTGCAATCCTCCATATCGACGAAGGTGATCTTGTCCAACGTGGCGATAATCTTGTATTACTCGTATTCGAGCGTGCGAAGACAGGAGACATTATCCAAGGTCTACCACGTATTGAAGAGTTACTAGAAGCACGTAAACCAAAAGAAGGCGCAATCCTAGCTCGTCGTCCCGGTGTCTGCCAAGTTGAATACTGGGAAGACGAAACCGTTGACGTCAAAGTTATTGAAGACGACGGCGTAATTACTGAGTACCCTGTCAACATTAACCAGAGCGTTATGGTGCTTGATGGACAGCGCGTAGGCCCAGCTGAGCCTTTGACTGATGGTTTGAATAACCCCCATGAGATCCTCGAAATTTTCTTTGAATACTACGCCGAGAGTAAAGGTATTTACGGAGCTGCTTTGATCGGTTTACGGGAATCCCAAAGATTCTTAGTTGAACAAGTGCAAGCAGTTTATCAATCCCAAGGTATTGATATTTCTGATAAACACATCGAGGTGATCGTCCGCCAGATGACAGCAAAAGTCCGGATCGATGATGGTGGTGATACAACCATGTTGCCGGGTGAGCTGATTGAACTACGCCAAGTAGAACAAGTTAATGAGGCCATGTCGATCACAGGGGCTGCACCAGCACGTTACACACCAGTCTTACTCGGGATCACGAAAGCATCTTTGAATACAGATAGCTTTATCTCTGCTGCTTCTTTCCAAGAAACGACACGAGTCCTAACAGAAGCTGCCATTGAAGGTAAGTCAGACTGGTTGAGAGGTCTAAAAGAGAACGTGATTATCGGTCGTCTCATTCCTGCAGGAACGGGCTTTGCAACTCAAGAAGAGTTTGCTGACGAGGCTGTACAAAACCGTGGCACGACTGGCTACAACAATGTTGTTGCTAACGATGCGGAAGCCTCTAGTGCAATGTCTCGCCGCTCCTATAAGGATTTAGATGGCAGTGAGATTTTGGATGACACTACGGCACGGGCTTTCACTCAGACTTCGGCTTCTGATCCTTCTGTCATTTCTGGTGATGAACTGATTTCTGATAAGACACCAATTCCCGTCGATGTGCACGAAAAATCGCCAATTGTTGATGACAATGCAATGATCGACGATAACTGGTTGAAAGACCGCTAAATTAGTCTTCTAATTTAGTTATCAAAATTAAAGGAAGAGCGGTGCTACAGTTAGTACCGCTCTTTTTTGTGAGTGGATTGAGGCAAAGATTAGTTGCTGGGTAACTGGCTCATTTTCTCTAGATCAAGTACATCCGCAAGGGTTGCTTCATCCATTAAGCCTTTTTCTAAGACGATTTGACGAATGGGCTTGCCTGTTGTTAGGGATTCTTTGGCGACATCGGCTGCATTCAGATAACCGATGTGAGTGTTGAGGGCTGTTACAAGGGCGAGACTGCCTTCTGCATAGCTCTGACAGCGCGCTTCGTTAGCGGTAATCCCGGTGAGACATTTTTCGCTTAAGGCCTTGATTGTTTTACCAAGAATTTCGATGCTGTGAATCAAATCGTAGGCGATGAGGGGCATCATTACATTCAGTTCCAGTTGTCCGGCTTGGGCAGCGAAGGCGATCGCCGTATCGTATCCTATAACTTGAAAGCAGACCATAGAAGTCATTTCGGCCATAACTGGGTTATATTTACCGGGCATAATCGAGGAGCCGGGTTGGACTGGTGGTAATTGAATTTCTTTAAAGCCAGTTTTGGGGCCGGAATCCATAAGGCGTAAGTCGTGGGAAATTTTAACGAGATCTTGGGCAAGGTTGCGAAGAGAGCTGGAGACGTTTACAAAAGGAGCCATGCTCTGCATTGCAGCCATCAAATGTGGGGCTGAAGTAAGCGGTTGGCCGATGAGTTCGCTTAAAACTTCAGCGGCACGGAAGCGGTATTGAGGGTGGGTATTGAGTCCGGTTCCAGAGGCGCTACCACCGAGGCCAAGCACGGTTAAATCTTTCGCAGCTGTTTCGATGCGTCCCAGATGAGCGGTGAGGATTTCTGCCCATGCCCGGAACCCTTCACCTAAACGAACGGGTACTGCATCTTGCATGTGGGTGCGGCCGGATTTGACGATATTGGCAAATTCTTCGGCTTTGTTATCGAGGCTGGCGATCGCCTCAGATAAAGCAGGATAAAGAGAATGTTCTAACGCAAGGAGTGAACCAATCCGAATCGCCGTAGGAATGACATCGTTTGTCGATTGACCGTAGTTAACATGGTCGTTAGGACTGACAGTTTTGTAATCGCCTTTCTCAGCGCCCATAATTTCGAGAGCGCGATTTGATAGCACTTCATTCACATTCATGTGGTGGGAAGTGCCTGCCCCGGCCTGATAGACATCGACGACAAATTGATCCCGTAACTGACCTTTTAAGATTTCATCCGCCGCCTGTATGATCGCCTCACCAATTTCTTTAGGAATGCAATCCAGTTCACTATTGGTAATCGCCGTTGCTTTTTTGATTAACACACAAGCATCAATATACGTAGAGAGAGGTTTGATGCCGCTAATCGGAAAATTTTCGGTCGCCCTAAGCGTTTGAATGCCGTAATACGCATCGTCGGGGATTTGGCGATCGCCCATAGAATCTTTTTCAATACGAAAATCAGTCGTCATAGCAAATCACAATAAATTTTGTCCTTTGCTAGTGTACGCCTAGACTTTCCGCGCCACCTTGAAAAAATATGATGCCGTGATGACTATTTCGTTTTAGCCGTTGTCATTAGCCGTAAAACAGACCGCGAACAATACAGTCTCAACAGACAAAATCTATTGCTCCGTCCACACGGGATGACCAAATAGAGCCGTAATTGCCTTTGCCCCGCGTAATTGATTAGATGTCGGTAAATGGCCCCGTGGCGCGTCTAAATTCCAGACGAACTCTCCCGGGTAGCGCGTCCAAGTGCGACCGTTGCGCCAAGCGATCTTGTCCCACAGCGTATTAAAATTTTTGCCAACCGAAAGCCAGATTTTGCGCTGTACAGAAAAGCCAAATCTACCGCCCGAATAAACCCGCCATAGCAAATCGAGCATCTTCAGATCTTCAGCCGGAAAACGTTCTACTTCTGTGAAGTAGAGCCAATTACGCTGGGTTGCCGTACCGCCGGCTAGTTCGCACATTTTTTGCAACGTGAGGATGTCTGCTGCGAGAAAATCTTTGTTGATTAATTTGTCTTGGAGTTCTTGGTAGTCAATGCCTTTTGCGGAGGAGACTTCGACAACACCGTCGGGAAATTCTTGTTGTAGAAATAAAAGATTTTCTGAGGTCTGGTGAGTGTTTAAACTCTGGCAAATGAGACCCATAACTGCCGTGGGCGCTTGATCCTGCTGCGATAGTAAATAGTCCCTTAGGCAAGCAAAGCCAATTTCCCCTTTTTCTTCTAGCTGGGGAATTTGCTCTAGTTGTTTTTTAGCGGTTAGAGCTGCAAAGTCTTGCAGTAGATCGCTTGCTGCCTCCATGTAAACGGTGTCTCCCTCGGATCTTTTCAATGTGTAAAACAAAATGTGTCTGGTGACAGGCGATCGCCTAAATTTTTGCCCGGATCTAAACAGGCTTTAAAATCACCACCAAACCAGACTATCACAGGACACTGTTGGAAATATTTACTGTTCTTTAAGAATCTTTGTGATAATGCCACTGGTGGAAGTGGGGACTGCAATTTGGATTAATTGGATTTTGCCGTTGTAGCCGTACACTGCAGGGGCTTCCGGCAATGTATCGGGGGTATAATCACCGCCTTTGACGTAAAGATCGGGCTGCAATATCTCAATTAGTTTGGTCGCTGTTGTTTCGTTGAAAATCACGACTCCATCAACCATGCTTAAGGCGGTAAGCAATTCGGCTCGTTGGACGGCTGGCACAATGGGTCGCTGCGGTAAATGCTTGGGCTGTGGCTTGATGCTGGCTACGGAAGCGTCGCTGTTGAGACCGACAACTAGGGTTTTGCCGAGTGCTTTTGCTGAGGCGAGGTAACGGACATGGCCAACATGGAGCAAATCGAAACAGCCGTTGGTAAACACGAGAGGACGCCATTGGTCTGGATGGGTGGCGATCGCCTGCCGCAAAGTTTCTAAACCATAAACCTGACCCATACCCTAATTATTTTCAGTCCCTTCAGGCGCTTGATAACCATTTTCATAAGCAAACCGCACCAACTGAGACCGATTTTCTAGCTGCAACTTACCCAAAATATTACTCAAATGAGTCTGCACCGTACGCGGACTAATAAACAGATGCTCACTAATTTGCTTATTAGTTAAACCTTGCACTACTTCCCAAAACACGCGAATCTCAGCAGGAGTCAGTGGCAAAGGTTCCGGTTCTGGGGTTGGTTCTGGCGCTTGCGTCGCCTTCGGCTTGACCGATTGTACGATCCGCACGATTTCTGCATGAATACGTTGCGTCCGTTCTAGTTGCCGTTCAATCTTGGCTAGAAGCTCCTGCATCTCAAACGGCTTGGTCACATAATCGTCCGCACCAGAGGAATGACCTTTGAGGCGATCTTCTAATTCATCTTGACCGGATAGAAAAATGAAGGGAACCAATTGTCCAGAGGGCATCGCTCGTAATCGGCGGCAAAATTCTAAACCATCCATCGACGGCATATTGACATCTGAAACAATCAAATCGGGTTGATATTGCTCCCACACTTCGAGGGCTGCGTCTCCAGAGGCTGCAACTTCGATCTGATAGCCTTTTTGCGCCAAAAAATTTTGCAATATTTTACGCAGAATGGGATCGTCGTCGACGACTAAGACTCGTTTCATAGTACTTTTTGTTTGCAGGTATCGTGGGGTGGGTTCTATGGCTGTTGGTTAAACTGACTTAACTGATTTTTTCATTGGCCACCTACAGCTTAATAGGTTTCTTGGAAAAACCAGAGAATTTACTCTAGTAAAATTTAGCATCCCATGCAGCCTGAGATTACGGCTAGTTTTTTAGCTTATTTTCACTGAATTTGTCATTATTTTCATAGTTTTATATTGTTTCATCGCTTTAGGATGGCGATCGCCACAAACTTACTGAATATTTACTTTTGTACTCAGCGCATCTAATACCGCCAGAAAAGATACTGATTTTTTTAAGAGCTGGTGACATAATGGCTCCATTCAATTGATGTCGCTGCTTTTTAAGGTTTTCTTTGAAGAATAAAACAGTGATTTTTACTAGCATTGTGTAATGAATCTACAAAATTATTTACATTTTTTTGTAAACTATGTAGATATTCTTTGCCTTTGGTTCGTTTATCTTGATCGCGCCACGGGATCTCTAGGAGGTCATCATCTGTAATGCAACAAAATTTTAAACCGGAAGACTATTTATTGTGGGGACATGCTTTATCGATGGCATTCGGTTTAGCGGGATTGTTACTCGTTTTGCCGCACCCCGGTTTTATTGCAAATTTGCCTGAGTTTGGTCAAGCGGCTTTTCGTTTATCGATGGCGAATGGTGGTGTGGTTTATATGCTCTTGGGGACTTTTGCGGTGGCGTTGTATGGCTACCGGATGTTCGGGGCAAAATATTTATTGTCCTTTTTAATTCCGGCGTTGCTCGTTTCTGCCTCGGCTGAGTTGATGGGTACGAGTACTGGTTTACCTTTTGGTGCGTACCATTACACGAGTGGGCTTGGTTATAAGCTCGCGGGTTTGGTGCCGTTTACGATTCCGTTGTCTTGGTTTTATTTGGGTTTTAGTAGCTTTGTGATTGCGCGGGCGGGTCTGCGTCGGTTTAATTTGCCGCGTTGGGCTTTTTCTTTGGCGGCGATCGCCCTTGGCTCCTTACTCCTCACCTCTTGGGATTTCGTGCTCGATCCCGGCATGAGTCAGACATCTGTGCCGTTTTGGGAATGGGAAGTCGAGGGGCCTTTCTTCGGGATGCCCTATGAAAATTTCTCCGGTTGGTTTGGTACTGGCTCAATTTTTATGGGCATTGCGACCTTCTTCTGGGGAGACAAAGATTTTGACCTTTCTCGCGAACAGCTCTTTTTACCCTTTGCGATGTACCTCTGCAACTTTGCCTTTGCGATCGGGATGAGTCTCGGTGGCGGCATTGTGGGGCCATTACCCCTCGGTTTGATTTTGGGCTTAGTGCCAGTTGTTACTTTGTATTACAGCATTCCTAAAGCAAGCGAACAGCCTACGGAAATTTCTGTAACGGATGCTCCTGCTTCGACTGAAAAAATTCCTGTGATTGCAGGTCGTTAGAAACAATTTATGATGTTGACCCCCAGCCTGAATTTGGGGGTTTTTTGTGTTTATTTTTAAATAGAGAATCCGAAACTATGGCTTGGCTCTCCCCTGAATTGACTGGTGGCATCTGTTTATTTTTACTCGTCTTGCAAGGGAGTGCTGCGCTGATTGTGCTGGCACGGTTCTCGAAAGGGGCTGTCAGGCGATCGCCGCTCACTCCCCAACCCTCAAACTCCGACAATCTCGCCACTGTGACCGTGGTTGTACCGACTCTGAACGAAGTGGAACGCATTCAGCCCTGTTTAGACGGTTTGGGTCAGCAGAGCTATGAAGTGCGGGAAATTTTGATTGTCGATAGCAATTCCACCGACGGCACACAGGACAAAGTATTAAAAATGGCGGCAACCGATCCGCGTTTTCGCTTGTTAACCGACGATCCGTTGCCGGAGGGTTGGGTTGGCAGACCTTGGGCGTTAAATTGGGGCTTTGAAAATAGTTCGCCGGACAGCACTTGGTTTCTCGGCATCGACGCGGATACGGAGCCGCAGCCCGGTTTAATCGCCAGCGCGTTGCAAGCGGCAGAAGAAGAAAGTTTTGATTTGGTTTCCCTCTCGCCGCAATTTATTTTGCAATACCCCGGTGAATGGTTGTTGCAGCCTGCCTTGTTGATGACGTTGCTCTTTCGATTCGATGTGGCAGGCATTCGTAATCCTGATCAAGACACCGTGATGGCGAATGGGCAATGTTTTCTTTGTCGGCGCGAGGCTCTGGAAAAAGTGGGCGGTTATCGTTCGGCGGCGGGTTCGTTTTGTGATGATGTGACCTTGGCGCGAAATATTGCGAAGGCGGGCTACAAAGTCGGTTTTCTCGACGGTGCGCAGGTGATTAAGGTGCGCATGTATGAGGGCATGAAAGAGACGTGGGAAGAATGGGGGCGATCGCTGGATTTGAAAGATGCGGCTTCGGCGGGAGAATTACAGGGGCAATTGTGGTTGCTGACGATGGTGCAGGGTTTACCGATTTTGTTGAGCCTATTTTTATTCGGACTGAGCAGCACAGGTATTTCCGGCATATTTTTTAATGGTTTGCTGGGACTCAATTTATTTTTAGTGCTAGTGCGATTCGCGATGTTGCTGGCAATTTCCGGCTCCTATGATCGCCGTTATCACAATAAGAATTCCCTGTTCTTTTGGTTATCGCCCTTTGCCGATCCGTTTGCAGTGGCAAGAATTTTTCTCTCGGCTCGCAGCAAACCCAAGTCTTGGCGCGGACGCACTTACAGCTAACTCTCAGAGCAAAAAAAGCGCTGATTCAGCGGTATGATAACCATGTTTTGAATCGTTTTAGGTGAGTTTGATGGCGATCGCATTACCGCAAAAAATCATGTTGTTGGGTTCCGGTGAATTGGGTAAAGAAGTGGCGATCGCCGCCCAGCGACTTGGTAATACCGTCATTGCAGTAGATCGCTATGATGAAGCCCCAGCAATGCAAGTGGCGGATCATCGGGAAGTGATTTCCATGTTGGATGGGGATGCCCTTGAAGCCGTTGTCAAAAAATATCAGCCCGATCTGATCGTGCCAGAAGTGGAAGCCATCCGCACCGAAAAACTCGCCGAATTTGAGCAGCAGGGTTACACCGTCATTCCCACGGCAGCCGCGACGAACTTCACCATGAACCGCGATCGCATCCGGGATTTAGCCGCGAACGAATTGGGCTTACGCACCGCGAAATATGCCTACGCCACCAGCCTCGAAGAATTGACCACCGTTGCCGCAAAAATCGGTTTTCCCAATGTGATTAAGCCTGTCATGTCGTCATCCGGCAAAGGGCAATCGGTTGTACAGACTGCCTTTGAACTAAAAGCAGCTTGGGACTATGCGATCGCCGGAGCGCGGGGTGATACTGCCAAAATTATCATCGAAGAATTTATTGATTTTGAAGTGGAAATTACGCTGCTCACCATCCGTCAGTGGGAAGGAGAAAC
>JBARRZ010000045.1:0-14223 GCA_049644465.1 Limnothrix sp. | reverse complement strand
GTTGAAAGCGAATGGTATCACTCATATTAAAGAAGTGATTATTGATGATAGTTATTTCACCGAATTAGCCGTCAATCCTACATGGGAATGGTCTGATTTGCCCGCTTATTATGCTGTCCCAGTGAATAGCTTGATCCTCGATCAAAACGTTGTGACACTCACTTTATCACCCACTGAAATTGGTCAACCCGCTGAAGTGAAATGGTCTGATAACATTGCAGCAAGTCAGTGGCAACTAGACAATCAATTGATCACAGCGGCAGCGGAGACACCTTATCAAGGCAGACTTTCGCAGCAATATGGCACAACGAAATTGCAGCTAAAAGGTCAAATTGCGATGGATGCTAACGCTGACATTTGGGCTTTGTCTATTCCAGATCCAGTACAATATGTGGTCGATAAAGTCGAGCTAATTTTGCTAGAAGATCGAATCACTGTAGGCAAAAAAACAGTGTCAAAAACATCATCCGTTAATCTCGAAAATATTGAACCTTTTACCACAATTCTCTCACCTCCCCTTGCCGATATTATTCGTACAACAAACCAAGATAGTAATAATTTATTTGCTGAAAGTTTGCGCCATACTTTAATCAGTGAAACCGTGAATATTCCTGAAACATTAACGAATTTGGGTATTGATTCTGCTAATTATCGTTTAAGGGATGGGTCTGGATTATCGCGACACAATCTCGCAACACCGATGACTTTTGTGGATATATTAGACACGATGGCTGAGCACCCAGAAGCCGATGTTTATAAAAAATCTTTGGCGATCGCCGCCACTTCCGGGACACTATCACGTCGCTTTCAAGACACTCCTGTTGCTGGGCAATTCTTTGGTAAAACTGGCACAATGACTAACGTTGGTGGATTATCTGGCTACCTCAATCTTGACGGCGATCGCCCCGTAGCCCTGAGCATTCTGGTGAACCAATCTGAACAGCCAGCCAGCGTCACCCGTCGGGGTATTGATGATGTAGTCGGCGCAATTTATGAGTGGGGAGAATGTCGTGGCGATCGCCCGTAGTCAACAATCGCGGCGATTAAACTAGATTCTCAGTATGATCAAAGCTGGAGTTTCCCGTAGAATTCATGACCCCAGATACTATCAGCCAAATCCTCACAGACTTTTTCCCAGAAGCGCAAGTCAAGCAAACTAACGAAAAAATGTGGAAGGTGCATCAAGTCGAGGCAAAGTTTCACTTACTGGTTAGCCTCTCAAAAAATGGCCAATTACTACGAATATTTGTCCCGATTGCCCCGCAAAATGAGGCCGAACCTTATTTGTCTCAGCTTTTAGAATACAATTTCAACGAAAACAAATTAGTCCGTTATGCCCTCAGTCAAAATCTCTTATGGGGAGCCTTTAAATACCCCATTGAAAAGTTAGAAAAAACTGAGTTTGAACAAGCTTTAACTGAACTTTTAGCATTACACCAACAAGGTTTAAATCCATTTTTTAATCAGCTTGCCGAAGACAAAGTTCGTGAAATTGTCATGGCTGCAAAAGCGCAAGGTCAAACAATGGAAATGACGATGCAAACGATTACGCGGTTTTATGAAGAAGGCATTATGGGTGGGCTTGATCAGGATTCTCGGCAACGGCAAAAAGCGTTGTTGGCATGGCAATATCAGCTCGAACGGATTTGGCATGAAGACGCAGAAAGTTGAGGCTTAGCTTATTCTTATTGCTTGAGTAAAATAGACAGGCGATCGCCCATTACTCAGATCACTTTAGAAAATCATGATTGCCAACCCAAAATTCTCTCCCCAAAACATGACGGCTGAAGAGTACCTTGCATGGGAAGAACAGCAAGAAGATCGATACGAATACGTTGATGGCGAAATTATCGCGATGACTGGCGAGACACTGCCCCATAACGATATTGCCCTGACGTTTTATCGTGCCCTTTATCCACATCTCAAAAAAAGAGGATGCCGTGTCAATGTTGCTGATGCGAAAGTTCAGGGCAAAGCAAATAGGCGTTATTTTTATCCAGACTTGGTGATTAGTTGCCATCCCGAAGACCAAAAAGCAAAAAAATGGATTCAGTTTTCGACGGTCATTATCGAAGTGCTCTCGCCTAGCACTGCCAATTACGATAAGTCTCAAAAGCTGAAATGGTATCGCCAAATTCCGAGCTTACAGGAATATATTTTGGTGGATTCTCAGCGGGTATCGGTGGAGATGTTCCAACGGCAAGCGGGGAAAATTTGGGGTTATAGCGATTATGATGCAGACGAATCTTTTGTCATTCCCAGCATCGAATTTGAGTGTGACGTGGCGCTACTCTACGAAGATATCGATCTCGCACCAGAAGACGATCTTTGAGTGCAATTTCTAATTCCAGTCACCTTGCAGAATGAATGCCGCCCAATATTGGGGATGTGTCCACTCAGTTTCTTCGCGCATTTCTCGCTGGGTTTCTTTGAGGGCGATCGCCGTAGTTTGTTTTTCTTCGAGGAGATTTTTGTAAAACCGAGTCATAAATTCAGCCGTGGCTTTATCATCCACTTGCCACAAACTCATAAGCAATCTCGGCGTTCCGGCGTACATAAAACCACGACTCAAACCGACGATGCCTTCACCGGGAACGTCCTCGCCAACTCCAGTCTGGCAGGCACTAAGTACCACTAAATCTGCATCCAGTTGCATATTAAAAATGCTGTCGAGTCGCAGGAAACCGTTTTGGCGATCGCCTGCCTCATCGACTAGAGAAAAAACTAAACCGGATTGTTCAGGTTTGGTTTGATGGAAAAAGCCGTGGGTGGCGAAGTGAATAATGTCTTTTCCTTGAAGCTGATCATCAACTATTTTTTCTCGCTGAGCTGCGAAGCCAAAAGCCGCTTTGGTTTTTGATTTATCGGGGAATAATTTCAAAATGTTGTTAGCTTCGGTATAAGTACCGGGTAGATCGTCCCATGTGAGGTAATCACTGCTGCTAGCACGGGAACGAGACGCAACTAAACGGTCTTGGTCGCAGTTGGGAGAGTTGGTAAAACGGCAATCTTTGGTAGAGAAAACGGGGTCGGCAAAGATGCTCAGGGATGGACGATCAGGAATGGGGCGAACAGTCTCTGTACGAATTGTGGCGAGGGTGGAGCTGGAGGGTAAATGTACCAGTTCAAATTGTTCACTTAAGGTTTTGGTTTCAGCGGCTCCGGTGGTGAGGATGCTAAAGGGAAAATAATTTAGTTCGCCATCGGGGACAATGAGAATTCTTTTTTTTGTGAGCTGGGCGGCGGCAGGCTGAATAATTTGTTCGCTCAGTTGGCGGGTGAGGTCGAGGCGCTGTTGTTGTAAAGATGCCGCAAGAACTGGGTTGGTGGCTTTTGGTGAAGTGAGGGGTTCACCGAATAATGCTTTGGCGGTTTGGGTGATGTCGGCTTCGCTGGGAAGTTCGTAGCTATGGAAGCTCTCTTTTGTGACAGCCCAGAGGTAACTTTTTTCATCGCCGAGAAAGTATTGCAGCAACACTGTATCTTCATCGAGAATCTGGTTTTGTAATTCTGCGACAGAAATGGTTTCGGGATATTTCAGGTCGGCGTAGGCAGGGTTGCTGCGGCGAATGTCGTTTTCGAGGGTGCGGAAGTCGGCAATGACTTGATCGAGAGTTTGGTTGATGGTTTGTTTTTCGGTGTCAGTGCTGGCGGGATTACTGAAAATCGTGATGCGTTGTTGTTCGGTTTGGTTGAGTTTTTGAGTGATGTCTATTTGCTGTTGGCGGAGGGCGGGCGGCAGATCAATATTGGGGTCAATGCTAGATTCGGTGAGAAGTTCGACGAGGATGCGGGCGCGGGATTTTTCGCTCGTGTTAAAAGCTTGTTGATCGTAGCCTTTTGTTGATTCTTGCTGATGAAGTGCCATTAGTGCATCAATATGATGTTGATACGTTTCCTGAACAGTTGCAAAATAGATTTGGCGTAATTCTATGCTGGTGATCTGGCTGCGGGTTGCTTCAAGAATCTCAATGGCTTGCTGAAACGAGACGATAGCTTTCTCATACTGCTGTAATTTCTGCTGAGTAAGCCCCAAATTATTAAGGCTAATAGCTTGTCCCTGACTACTACCAATTTGCCTGGCGATGTCTAAAGATTGCTGACAGAAGACGATCGCCTGTTGATAATCACCCAAATTTAAGTAAGCAAGTCCCAAATTATTAAGAGAAATGGCTTCTCCTTCTAGGTCACCAATTTCTCGGGCAATTTTTAAGGATTGCTGCTGGAAGGCGATCGCCCGCTGATAATCACCCAAACTTTCGTAAGCAATTCCCAAATTACTAAGGGAAGCCGATTCTCCGTCTCGATTACCGATTTCTTGGGCGATTTTTAGGGATTGCTGATGGAAAGCGATCGCCCGCTGATAATCACCCAAATTCTGGTAAGTAATAGCCAAGCCATTAACAATAGTCCCTTCCCCTTGACGGTCACCGATTTTTCGGACGATTTCTAAGGATTGCTGCTGGAAGATGATCGCCTGTTGATAGTCTCCCAAACTAAAGTAGACGAACCCCAAATTACCAAGGGAACCAGCTTCTCCCTGTCGGTCACCGATTTCTCTGGCGATTTCTAGCCATCGCTGATAGAAACTAAGTGCCTGCTGATATTCTCCTAAATGTAAGTAAGCATTGCCTAAACCACCAAGGGAACTGGCTTCTCCATGTCGGTCTCCGATTTCTCTTGTGATGTCTAAAAATTGCCGATAGAAGGTGATCGCCTGTTGATAGTTCCCCAAACTGTTATGAATATTGCCTAAACCCCCAAGGGATCTAGCTTCTCCCTGTCGGTTATCGATTTCTCGGTCAATTTCCAAGGACTGCTGCTGAAAGGTGATCGCCTGCTGATAGTCCCCTAAATACAAGTAAGTGTTGCCCAAATTAGCAAGGGAATTGGCTTCTCCCTGTCGGTCACCAATTTCTCTACTAATTTCTAAGGATTGTTGCTGAGCAGTGATCGCTCGCCTATACTCACCCAAACTTTCGTAAGCAATTCCCAAATTATTAAGGGATTTGGCTTCTCCCGGTCGATTGCTAATTTGTCTGTAGAGTTCTAACGATTGCTGATAAAAACTGAGCGCCTGCTCATATTCACTCAAGCTCAAGTAAGTAAGACCCAAAAAACTAAGAGCATTGGCTTCTCCTCGTAAATCACCGATTTGTCTGTAGAGTTCTGACGATTTTTTCCAAGATACTAATGCTTCTCGAAAATTTCTTACTTTCAATTGGTAAGCACCTTGCCCTAAAAGCTGCCATGCTTGTTGCTTAATACTTTGTTCTGTCTGAGCGATGATCTTTGGAGACTGAATAAGGGTTGGTTTACCACACAACACCGCCACCCCTAACCCCATCCCCAAAAGTTTGTGCCGCAGTTTCATTGTGTTCCGCTTGGTGTAAATCTTCGCCTTCATTCTAGGGAAGATCCCCGACTTCTTTAAACTGACCCTTTAGATTCTTAATGACAACCAGCAGAAGTCGGGGATCTATGTATTTATGGCGCTTAAAGTGGGGCGATAAAGTGAGCATTGACCGAATCCATTCCTAACCAACAAAAACCGTATCAAAGCCAAAACGTTATCCTATAAAAGATTCTTTGAGGGTGAGACGAAATGCGTACAGTCGTTGGCATACTTTGCATAGTGGCGTTGTGGATTGGTTTAAGCTTGCCTGCCCAAGCCGCCATTACATCAGAGCAATATAGCCGGGGCGATCGCCTGACCCGTGAAGCCGTCCAAGCCGCGAAAACAGGCGACCTCTTCACCGCCGAAAAAATTTGGTCAGACCTCATCGAGGAATTCCCTCTAAATCCCGCCCTCTGGAGCAATCGCGGCAACACCAGAGCCAGCTTGAATGATTTTGACGCAGCCCTCGCCGACCTCAACGAAGCCGTCCGCCTCGCCCCCGATGAAGTCGAGCCCTATTTCAATCGCGGCGCAATCCTCGAACAAAAACAGCGTTTCACCGAAGCCATCGACGACTACAACAAAGCGATCGCCCTAGACCCCGAAGAGGCGATCGCCTACCACAATCGCGGCAATGCCCATGGCAGCTTGGGCAACTGGGAACAAGCCGTCAAAGATTACGAAAAAGCCACCGAACTTGACCCAAAATTTGCTTGGGCAGCCGAAAGTTATGCCCTTGCTCTCTACCAAGTTGGCGACACAGAAAAAGGCACGACTCGCATGAAAAGCGTTGTCCGTAAATATCCCCTGTTTGCCGATGCGCGAGTCGCTCTCACTGCAATGCTTTGGGGTAATAAACAATTTGGTGAAGCCGAGAGTAATTGGGTTTCCGCCGCAGGTTTAGACAAACGCTATAAAGATTTAGATTGGATTCGTAATATTCGCCGCTTCCCGCCCACCGTTGCCGATAATCTCGATAGTTTTTTCAACCTCAATTAACTGAATCATGCGAAAAAAAGTGATCGGTGTCATGGGAGCCGGGGCTGGTGCAACTCCCGAAAATATTGCCGATGCCTACGAGCTGGGTCGGGCGATCGCCGCCAATGATTAGACTTTACTTTTTGCTCAAGTTATTTCGAGAAATCTAACCATACACTCCGAAAAACTATCATCAGCTATGCAGTCAGTAAAGTAATAAACCTCTTTGTGAATTTCCGAAAAAACTATCACTTTCGTAAAATTCAAAAACTAATTTTTATGTTTTTTATATTTCCTGAGCACTTTGTTTTAGAAGAGGCTCTTTCATATATTTTAAAAGCGTCCAGATAAACAGAATAATCCCGGCCATTTCTAAACTTTCTTCAACAGTGACAATCATACTATAGACTAAATTTTGGGGGCCGTAGGACTCAAAAAAGGCTCCACCAATTAACTCTGTGCCGATTGCACCAGATAGATAGATAGATGCTGAGAGAATAAACAATCGCTTTGTTCGTTGTGGAAGAGCATGTACAAAATCCCAGAAATAGATGAGTAGGAATCCAACCAAAATGATACCTGGAATAACCCAAGCAAATTTAAAAATCCCAACCTTTTCCACATTGAATAAGTTTTGAATTAATCCTCGAACAGGCCTAATTAGTCTCTCGTGAAAAGAAAAATATTCATCAATGGACATAAGTATAAAACCACAGGCAAGAACCAGCCACTTAGACACAGCCTCTTCTTTTTTCCATATCAAGAATGTAATCCTAAACAAAAGACAGGCAGCAAAAAGCAGTAAAAGTGCAGAAAAAGCCGTAGGAATATTTTTTTCCCTATCTACAAAAAATAATGTGGATAAGATGTATTGAACACGATTGTGAGGTAGTAAATAAGTCATTATTTGGCCAAAAATACTAGCCAAAACCAAACTACAAGCGATACCTCCTAAGAAAAATGTAATCAAATGAGGTTTAGACAAGATTTTATTATTCACTTTTTGTTATTCTTAATAAACCATTAATGGTTCCTTAAGAATATACTTTCTGCTGAAGTTTATCTATCCATAGCTTAAAAAAGTATCATTGAGGTTCATCCATGCGTTAAGTCTGAGCATAGTGAATGCTTGGGCATATTTTAATTACGTCTTAACATCACACCTGAATTATCCTGTTAATCATTTTGACCTTCTTGTCTCTAATTTCCTTGAGCTTGTTCAGTTGGGCAGCGATCAGAGTAAGGTACACTCTATAACGCAGTAAACCCAGACAAACAGGAAGGAAGCATTGGGTATTGAACTCCGCAGCTATGTCTATATCGATAGCTTGCAACTCCAGCACGCGTCTTATATTGGAACCGTCGCCCAAGGCTTTTTACCCCTACCGGGAGATTCTTCCCTCTGGATCGAAGTTTCGCCGGGAATCGAGATCAACCGCATTACTGATGTTGCGCTCAAATCAACTTCCGTGCGCCCGGGAGTACAGTTTGTCGAACGTTTATATGGGCTATTAGAAATTCATTCGCCTAAGCAAGGGGAAACGAAAGCGGCCGGTCGAGCGATTTTGGATGCTTTGGGTACAACCGCAAAGGATTGCCTTAAGCCTAAAGTGGTTTCGAGTCAGATTATTCGGAATATTGATGCGCACCAAGCCCAGCTAATTAACCGGACGCGTCGGGGCCACATGTTGCTGGCGGGACAAGCTCTTTATGTTTTAGAGGTTCAACCCGCAGCCTATGCAGCTTTGGCGGCGAACGAAGCAGAAAAATATGCGCTGATTAATATTCTGCAAGTGACGGCGGTGGGTAGTTTTGGACGAGTTTACCTTGGTGGTGAAGAACGAGATATTTTGGCGGGATCGCAGGCGGCTCTGGCGGCTTTAGAATATGCGCCCGGACGCTCGGAATTGGGTTCGCGCAACGAGTAAAAGATTAGAATTAGATCTATGGATCAATTGCAGCAGCTAAAGATATTTAAGCAAGGGACTTTGCCGTGGCTCCGCTGGCGGCAAGATAATCCGGCGATCGCCCCCAACTTAAGCCAGAGTAATCTGAGCTATCTAAACTTACGCGGCATCGATCTCAGTCATAGTGATTTATCAAAAAGTGACCTCAGCCATAGCCGCCTCATTGCGGGAAATTTGGCGAGCGCAAATCTGAGTAGCATTCAAGGCGAACAGCTCCAACTACGTGAATCAAATCTGCGCCAAATTAATCTCAGCAACGCCCACCTGCCCCACAGTAATTTGCTGGGCGCGGATCTGAGTGAAAGTTATTGTATCGGCGCGGACTTTCGACAGTCTATTTTGCGCAATGTCAATCTGTTTAACGCGAATTTAATCGGGACGAACTTCCGTCAGTGTGATCTGCTTGGTGCAAATTTGACGAAGGCACAGCTCAATCGCACAAATTTGAGTGAAGCTTGTTTAAATGAAGTTAGTCTCAATGAAGCTAATTTAAGTCGGGCAAATCTGTTTGAAGCAGAGATTGCGAACGGACAATTATATAAGGTGAATTTTGTCGGGGCCGATTTAACGAATGCCCACTTGCATCGTTGTTATTTGCTGGGTGCAGATCTACAGGCTTCGACTTTAGTCAACACTGATTTACGTTGGGCGATCGCCACCTATAGTAATTTCGCCGGTGCAGATCTTACTGGCGCACAGTTACGCGGCGCAGATTTACGCAACACCAATTTTACGGGCGCAAATTTGACCGGAGCTAATTTACGGGGTTGCCGTCTTGATTTTGCCAATTTACAGCGCTGCAATTTGTATCATGCCAACCTAAGCGAAACCCAGTTAGGCCAAACAAACCTCAACGGCGCAACCATGCCCGACGGCCAAATTCGGTATTAAAATAGAAGACGCTCTCTACATTTTCTCTTAAGATTGGGGGACAGTGATCGCGGTAGTGAAATAATTTTTTATGGCGAGTCAACCTGATCCCTTCGGGGAAGACCGTATTAAGCAATTAAGGCTTTATCTTTACTTGTTACCCGTGATCGGATTTTTTCCGGCACTTTGGCAGCTCTATCGTCGTCAAGGCGATCGCCGTGAACAACAAGTAAGCCGATTAGCCGTTACTTTAATGCTTGGTTGGTTGCTAACCTATCTTGGCCTTGGTTGGGGTGCAGAACAACTCGGGAGCACAAGTGCTTTTCGGGTGATGTTTCTCAACAGCCTCTGGACATCCGGTTACTTTCTAACCTGCGTGTTTCTGATGCTCCGAGTTTGGAAAAAAGCCGAAAAACCAACAATTCCCGGCGTAGATCGTCTTGCAAACGAGATTGAACGCAAATATTTTTCTTAAGTAAAAATCACCAAAATGGGAACCTCTGGTTTAGCATAGCTATCAAAGTATTTACTTGTTATTTTTTTATTTGGTCTTTCCGGTGTGAGGAAACCTGTGCCAGTCAAACAATCATCCCCTTTTAAAAAGGGCCGCAAAACCACAGCTCCCAAGAGTCAACAATCCATCCAGCCAAAAAGTAAGGGCCAAGGCAAAGCGAAGACGCGCAAGCTGAAAAGAAAGCCTTTAAAACTTTGGCATTGGGGGATCATTTGGTTTAGTTTGACCGGAGTTTCGATTGCTTCTGCAACAGCTGGAGCCTTGCTCGCGGTGTCTCTCTCTTCAACGCCGCTACGCCAAACACCCATGGCTCCAGAAGAATTAACCGTATTTTCTCAGGATGAGGCGATCGCCACCCAGTCTCTCCGTCTACCAGAACTGACCCGTCCCGTAAATATTCTTCTGCTCGGCACCAAAGTACTCACCTCCGACGTAGACGACACCGATTACCCAGACCTCGGTTACCATGCCCTCGTCAATTCCTTTGAAGGGCTATCCGATACCATGCTTGTCCTGCGGTTCGACCCAGAAAGCAAGCGCATGTCTGTCGTCTCCGTACCACGTGACACCCAAGCCTATATTGACGGTTATGGCGTTTCTAAAATTAACCATGCCAATGCCTATGGTGGCGCTGTCCTGTCCGCTAAAACCATTAGTAACCTCCTCGGCGACGTCGAACTAGACCGTTATATTCGCGTCAATGTTCAGGGTATCGAGAAGCTCATTGATGCCCTTGGCGGTGTCACAGTGTATGTCCCTAAAGACATGAAATACACCGATCATAGTCAACATCTTTATATCGATCTTAAAGAAGGCGAACAGCATCTTGACGGCGAGAAAGCGATGCAATTTTTGCGCTTTCGCTACGACAGCTATGGCGATATTGGCCGCGTTCAAAGACAGCAAACCTTGATTCGAGCAATTCTTGAACAAGCTTTAACACCTTCAAATCTCGTCAACTTGCCAAAAGTACTCTCAATTATTCAGTCTCACATTGATACAAACCTGAGCGTCCAAGAACTCATTGCGCTGGCTGGCTTCGCTTCTCAGGTCAATCGTAGTGATATGCAAATGGTGATGTTGCCCGGTGAATTTAGTGGTGATGGCAAAAACGGTAACACTAGCTTTTGGTTGCCTCACCGTAATCGGATTAATCAACTGATGGCAAAACATTTTGATGTCGGCAGAACTGAAGAAGAAGTTGCTGGCGTCGAGCCTAGTCGCGTCCGGATTGCGATTCAAGATAGCACCGGCGATGCTAAGGCTGTTCGTTCTTTGATGA
Source organism: Limnothrix sp. (assembly GCA_049644465.1). Taxonomy (GTDB): domain Bacteria; phylum Cyanobacteriota; class Cyanobacteriia; order Cyanobacteriales; family MRBY01; genus MRBY01. The sequence goes on along the minus strand of JBARRZ010000045.1, from coordinate 3,214 downwards.
CCCACCTCAACTCGATGGGCTACAACCGGGTGATGCTCGCTGATGATTGGTCAGAACCGTTGCAGAATACTCGAATTATTGCTCAAGGGGGTGATGATCTTGCGGCGGCAGAAATGAAAGCAGATTTGGGTTTTGGTGAAATTCGTGTTGAAAGTACGGGCGTTCTATCTACAGATATTACGATTCAGTTGGGTGAAGATTGGACTGTGATGGCAAAGACCCTTGAAAAGGCTGGGTCAAACGAAGTTGCTAATTAAATATTTCTGCTGCACTGTTAGAAAATTCTGACTTGATGTACTTTTGTTATTTATTGCTAGCACGGCTAGATTTTTTAATGTAGTCGGTGAACTTCTGTGTCAAATAAATTTACTTCTTGATGTTACGAAACCTATTTTCAGGCGATCGCCCATTGATCGTTTTGGACAACTGAAAGACTTGTAAAAGTGGTATTTTTCTTGCTAATAAATGTTTGTAGATGCGGTTCGTCAGTACTTTGGTCGTGCAGATAAGCGATCGCCACCCCATGACTAAAGGCAATGGTAATCAAACTCATGTTGCGTCTTTTTTGCTTACAACGCTAACTTTAAAAGCCCAGAAAAGATTGCGCTTGCAGAGCACGGAGCGTCAACATATCGCATTTGCCTGTTGCATTTAGCTGAAAGCACTCTTGGGCGCGGCGAATCGCTTTTTCTGTTTCCGTAGAAAGATAACCATCAATAGGGCCATCATAAAGACCCAACTCGATTAAAGTCTGCTGTACTCTTTGCACCGAGAAACCAAAATCGCCTAGTTGCAAAACATCCAGCTCTTTCAATTGAATTGAGCGCACCGGGAACAGAAATGTCATATCTGTACTAATCGTCATGGGTAGATCTCCGAAAATTATTAAACTTTAGAGCTATAAGCTCAGTATCTTCTAAAGACAAAATTTGCTCAGTGAGTGCAGAGAGATTAATGCATGTATTCAATCAGGCGATCGCCCATTTGAAATTACACCGAATCTTGGCAACCACACATGAGAATTGTGATCTGAGTCACAACGGAACCTAGAAAATACCAACTAAGTACCGACTAAAAGTTTTATATATTTATGTCTGAGTTTTTACGGAAAAAGTTCCCACTTCAGAAAAAACCAAGAAAGAAAATGCTGCGCCCTACTTAAAGATATGAAACCAGTTTTTTCCCTCAACATCAATTAATCTAGGGTTAGAAGCCTATGTCTATCTAGAGGAATATGGCAGAATGAACGAGTTGAAAAAACTGTTAAGGGTCTGGGTATCGGTTAATGTCTAAATTTATCTTTGTCACCGGTGGCGTCGTCTCAAGCATCGGAAAAGGCATTGTGGCAGCCAGTTTGGGAAGACTATTCAAATCACGGGATTATTCCGTGTCGATCCTCAAGCTTGACCCCTATATCAATGTTGACCCCGGTACGATGAGTCCTTTTCAGCACGGAGAAGTCTTTGTCACAGAAGATGGTGCGGAAACTGATTTAGACCTTGGGCACTACGAGCGTTTTACTGATACCTCGATGTCGCGCCTGAATAGCGTTACAACCGGTTCGATTTACCAAGCTGTAATCAATAAAGAACGACGCGGTGATTATAAAGGGGGGACGGTGCAGGTAATCCCTCACATTACGAACGAAATTAAGGAAAGAATTTTTCGGGTCGCAGACAATACGAACCCTGATTTTGTAATTACGGAAATTGGGGGCACGGTGGGTGATATTGAATCTCTACCGTTTCTTGAGGCGATTCGTCAGTTCCGTAAAGAGGCGGGTCGTGACAATGTGATTTATATGCACGTAACGCTGATTCCGTGGATTCCGGCGGCAGGCGAAACGAAAACGAAGCCAACTCAGCATTCTGTGAAAGAGTTGCGGTCAATCGGTATTCAACCGGATATTTTGGTCTGTCGCTGCGATCGCCCTCTGCCTGAAGGCCAACGAGAAAAAATCTCAGAATTTTGTAATGTCCCAGAAGAGCAAGTGATTACGTCTCAAGATGCCAGCAGTATTTATGAAGTGCCGCTGATGTTGGAGCGTGAAGGCTTGGCAGAGCAGAGTTTGAAGCTGCTGAAGATGGAGCAGCGTCAGCCGAATTTGGAGCAGTGGACGGATTTGGTGGAGCGGATGAAACGGCCCAATCGTCAGATGGATGTGGCGATTGTCGGTAAGTATGTGCAGCTCAATGATGCTTATTTGTCGGTGGTGGAATCTCTCGGTCACGCGGCGATCGCCAACGATATCGATATCAAACTCCACTGGATTAACGCCGAAGACCTCGAACAGAACGGTGCAGAAAACCATTTGGCCGGGATGGCCGGTATCGTCGTGCCCGGCGGCTTTGGTCTACGAGGAGTGGACGGTAAAGTTGCCGCTATCGAATATGCCCGTAGTAACAATATTCCTTTCCTTGGACTCTGTTTGGGGATGCAATCGTCTGTGATTGAATGGGCGCGCAATGTCGCTAAGCTTGAAGATGCCAACAGCGCCGAATTTAACCCAGAAGCCCAAAATCCTGTGATTAATCTGTTGCCAGAACAGCGAGATGTTGTGGATCTTGGCGGCACAATGCGATTAGGTTTATATCCCTGTCGTTTGACGCCGGACACATTGACCCATCAGCTTTATGGCAAAGAAGTGGTTTACGAACGCCATCGTCACCGCTATGAATTTAACAACGCCTATCGCAGCCTATTTTTAGAGACTGGCTACCAAGTGAGTGGCACATCGCCGGATGGTCGTTTGGTCGAAATTATTGAATATCCCAATCACCCATTTTTTATCGCAACGCAGTTCCACCCAGAATTTCAATCGCGTCCTAACGGGCCTCATCCTTTGTTTTTTGGGTTTATCAAAGCGGCCAGTCACTACAAGTCTCAGCCACTAACCCACCAAGCGACGGAGGAAATGACCGCAACTCTCACGTAAAATAAGCTCACTTTTGTCAATGGCTACTTATGATCGAAACTACTGAAAATGCTGTTCACCATATTGTGTTATTCGAGCTGGCTGTCACGACGACAGGTGTAGATGCTCAGACAATTATTGATGATGGGGTGGCGCTGTTAAGCGAGATTCCGGGTGTGCTGGAAGTGGATCTGGGTTTAAAGGCACGGCAAGATCGGGAGATTCATATCAAAAATTATCAGCTTGGGCTTTACGTCAAACTAAAAAGTAATGATGATTTGGATGTGTATTCGCCTCACC
>JBARRZ010000044.1:0-10948 GCA_049644465.1 Limnothrix sp. | reverse complement strand
GCAAACGACCGGGCGTCGCGACGACGATGTCAGAACCACGTTCTAAATCTCGAATTTGGCGATTGATGCTCACGCCACCGTACACAACGACGGATTTGAGTGCTAAATATTTGCCGTAAGTTTTGACGCTATCGCTAACTTGAACGGCTAATTCACGAGTCGGGGTCAGGATTAATGCACGGGGCGATCGCCGACCTTTATTGTGGGGCGTTGCACTGAGGCGTTGGAGTAATGGCAGCGTAAAGCCAGCCGTTTTGCCCGTTCCGGTTTGGGCACTCGCGAAGACGTCCTGTCCTTGTAAAACAGCAGGGATAGCTTGTTGTTGAATGGGCGTTGCGACAGTGTAGTTTTGGTCGGTGACGGCACGCAATAATTCAGGCAGAAGACCAAGATTTGCAAATTCCATAGGTTCGGTGGCTCGTAGAGATAATCCTATTCCGAACGAAATGTCGAGAGTCGGTCTGTCGGAGCCGTAAATTTATAATTGTTTTTTCGATTGCTCACACAAAATAAATTCCAGTGTTTGCTATTACAGACCGAAACTTAGTTTGAGTTCATCACCCTAACATACAGCTTTAGAAATATTGGCAAGCGACAATCGCGGCGATCGCCATATTTTCTTTTCCTTCTACAATATTGCCAATCATTCTGAGAGTTGTTGAGTGCTTATTTCAGGAAACCTGCCCCTATCAATGCCTTGCCCCTGTGGTAGCAGCCAATTGCTCTCAAAGTGCTGCGCCCCCTACCTACAAGGACAACTTTCTGCACCGACTGCCGAGAAACTGATGCGATCGCGATATAGCGCGTATTTTCTCAAAAATATTGATTATTTAGTCAACACTCATCACCCGACTAAGCGCGAACTGAATAGCCGTCAGCAAATCACCGCGACAGCAAATAGTGTGACTTGGCTGGGCCTGACCATTATTGCCACCGAGGCTGGTCAACCTGAAGATGAAACCGGAATGGTCGAGTTTGTAGCGCTGTTCAAAGAAAGTAATCGAGTGACTCAACTGCATGAGCGATCGCGCTTTCTTAAGGAAAAAGGAAAATGGTTTTATCTCGACGGGGCGATGTTGCCGAGCCTACAGCCCAAGCGCAATGAACCTTGCTGGTGTAATAGTGGCAAAAAGTTCAAGCAGTGTCATGGCAAAAAATAATCACCGGATTTTGATGCGAGCAGCAGGCGATCGCCCTTTTGTTTTCTGGCTTAAAGATCACCCCACCAAATCAGAACTATCAAGATTCTCGGATTAGCATATTTTTTGCAGCAAGTACAATAGAATGACAAAAACTTAAATAATGTTGCCTCTATGCTAGAAGCCTACCGTAAACACGCCGAAGAACGTGCTGCCCTAGGAATTCCGCCGTTGCCCCTCACCGCAGAACAAGTCTCTGAACTTTGCGAACTTCTCAAGAATCCCTCCGAAGCAGAGAAAGAAGAACTACTGAGTTTGTTGCGCGATCGCGTTCCTCCTGGTGTAGATGAAGCAGCCTATGTCAAAGCTGGATTTCTCACTGGCATTGCAAAAAAAGAGATTACTTGCCCGCTGATCAGTCCCCAAGGCGCAGTCGATCTGCTCGGTACGATGATCGGTGGCTACAATGTGCAATCCCTCGTCGCCTTACTAAAATCGAAAGACAATAATATTGCTAGTGCGGCGGCGATCGCCCTCAGCAAGACGCTCTTAGTTTTCGATGCCTTTAACGACGTACTCGAACTCTCCGACACCAATCCCCACGCCAAACAAGTGATCGACGCATGGGCAAACGCAGCATGGTTTATCGGCAAACCCAAAGTTCCCAAAACCATCACCGTCACGATTTTCAAAGTGCCCGGCGAAACGAACACCGATGATCTTTCCCCCGCGCCCCACGCCACCACGCGCCCCGACATTCCACTGCATTCATTAGCGATGTTGGAATCAAAGATGCCCGAAGGTCTTGAAACCATCGTCGAACTCAAGAAAAAAGGTCATCCCGTTGCTTACGTTGGCGATGTAGTCGGTACAGGTTCCTCCCGGAAATCGGCGATTAACTCTGTGCTGTGGCAGCTCGGCGATGAAATTCCTTTCGTGCCTAACAAAAAAGCTGGCGGCTATATTTTCGGCGGTAAAATTGCGCCGATCTTTTTCAACACAGCCGAAGATTCCGGTGCATTGCCCATTGAATGCGATGTCAACGGTTTAAACACTGGCGATGTCGTCACCATTCATACCTACGAAGGCAAAATCACCAACGAAGCTGGCGAAACGGTTTCAACCTTTGATCTCAAGCCCGAAACTATCCTTGATGAAGTGCGCGCAGGCGGTCGGATTCCCCTGTTAATTGGGCGATCGCTCACCGATAAAACCCGCGCAGCATTAGGACTTGAACCCACCACCCTATTTGTCCGTCCTTCTTTGCCCGAAGACACCCATAAAGGATTCACCCTCGCTCAAAAAATGGTCGGCAAAGCTTGCGGTGTAGAAGGCGTTCGCGCTGGCACTTCCTGCGAACCAATTATGACCACAGTCGGTTCCCAAGATACCACTGGCCCCATGACCCGCGATGAGCTGAAAGAATTGGCTTGTCTCGGTTTTAACGCTGATCTCACGCTCCAAACCTTCTGTCATACGGCAGCCTATCCAAAGCCCGTTGACATTAATACCCACAAAAATCTCCCCGACTTTTTCTCCACCCGTGGCGGTGTTGCCCTAAAACCCGGCGATGGCATTATTCACTCTTGGTTAAACCGGATGTTGATGCCCGATACCGTTGGTACTGGTGGCGATTCCCATACCCGTTTCCCCCTCGGAATTTCCTTCCCTGCGGGTTCTGGTTTGGTGGCATTTGCGGCAGCTTTGGGTGTGATGCCCCTCGATATGCCTGAGTCTGTCCTCGTAAAATTCACTGGCGAACTGCAACCCGGTGTGACACTGCGCGACATCGTTAACGCGATTCCTTGGGTAGCAATGCAACAGGGCAAATTGACCTACGGCGCAGGCGACAAAATTAATGTTTTCAACGGTCGGATTATGGAGATGGAAGGTCTCCCCGATCTGAAAGTTGAGCAAGCTTTTGAATTGACCGATGCGACTGCTGAACGATCTTGTTCTGGTTCGACCATCAAGCTGAGCGAAGAAACCGTTGCGGAATATCTGCGTTCCAATGTTGCCCTGATGCAAAACATGATTGCCCGTGGTTATTCTGATGCGCGAACTCTGCTGCGACGCATCGCCAAGATGGAAGAATGGCTCGCCAATCCTTCGTTGATGTCTGGTGACCCCGATGCGGAATATGCGGATGTGATCGAGGTGAACCTCAGTGAAATTAAGGAACCCATCGTTGCGGCTCCGAATGATCCTGATAACGTCAAACTGATGTCTGAATGTGCAGGCGATCGCGTTGATGAGGTGTTTATCGGTTCTTGTATGACCAACATCGGTCACTATCGCGCTGCTGCGAAAATCCTTGAAGGGGCTGGCACAGTAAAAGGTCGTCTCTGGGTTTGCCCTCCGACGCGTATGGACGAACAGCAACTCAAAGAAGAGGGCGTTTATGCAACCTTTGCGGCGGCTGGTGCGCGGACTGAAATGCCGGGTTGTTCGCTCTGTATGGGTAATCAAGCCCGTGTGGAAGATAATGCAACGGTCTTTTCGACTTCGACCCGCAACTTCAATAACCGCATGGGTAAAGGTGCTCAGGTTTATCTCGGTTCCGCTGAGTTGGCTGCGGTTTGTGCGCTCCTCGGTAAGATTCCAACGGTGGAAGAATATCAGGCGATCGTGGCAGAGAAAGTTGCGCCTTTTGAGGGTGAGCTTTACCGTTATCTCAACTTCGATGAAATGGTCGGGTTTGAGGATGAAGGTCGGGTGATTGCCCTTGAGGATATGCCGAAGATTGAAGATCTACTTGGTATGCCTGTCGGCGCTAAATAAAACTATAGCGAATCTATCGCGAGTGAAAGTGTACATTGGTTCCGGTTAAACTCTTGTTTAACAGAGCTGTTAGGTATTAACTTATGCCTTATCCACTCATAAGCCGATATATTTCAACAGATTAAGCAGATGGATCCGAATCGTGTTGTTTCAATCTTATTGAAACAACACGATTTTTCATTAAAGTTTAAAATTCATGTCAGATAAATATGATTGGGTTGAAACATGTAAGTGGTGTGGCCAAAGATATCAAACCTATGTAGCAATGAAAGCTAAAACTAGTGACTACACTACATTTTGTTCTCCTCGTTGTGAGTATTCAGCTATCAGCTCAGGCTCTTCTACTCCTTCCTCATCTTCATCAGGCGGATGCTTTATTGCTACCGCTGCATACTCAACATCAGAACATCCTGATTTAGATACATTTCGAGCATTTCGTGACAAACACTTACTCACCAATCCTGCGGGAAAAGCTGCGGTTCAGGCTTACTACAAGCTCAGTCCAACATTTGCCGACTACATTGCCGATCACCCCAAACTTCAGCAGTTTTCTAGAAAGCATCTTGAATCATTAGCTGAATACATGCGTGATAAAGAGATTGAGGGTTAGGCTGCACAAGAGCAAATCTAATTTTATAATTGGGGTGGGTCAGAATTGGCTCACCTTTTTATTTATGGGTAAAAAACATTTCAAAAAGGCGATTAAAAACAAATCAGTATAAAAAGCATGAATACAATCACAATAGATATTCCAGAAACAATGATGCAGAGGTTACAAGCTCGCAATCAGCCTTTACAAAGTCTTTTGCTGGAAGCTCTTCATCAATACATTAATCAAGACTCTTCACTTGAAAATTCTAGTGATCTGATTTCTGGATCTGATGGTCAAAAAATGGCAGACGCACTTAAACAGATCGCTTTAAACCATTCTCTCTCAGATATCAATCCCCAAGATTGGCAAAGAGAAATTCGTCAAGATCGCCAGATGCCTAACAGAGACTAAATAATGCTACTCGACAGTAATATCATCATCTATGCAGCTCAATCCGAAAATCAATTTTTGAGAGATTTTATTGCTAAACATTCTCCCTGCGTTTCAGTCATTTCTTATCTGGAGGTCTTAGGCTATCATCGACTGACTACTAGCGATAGAAAATACTTTGAAGCTTTTTTTTATGCTGCTCAAGTGCTAGAAATTTCTCAAAATGTGATCGTGAAAGCAATAGATTTAAAGCAGACTCGCAAAATTTCGCTTGGTGATTCCCTGATCGCCTCTACAGCCTTGGTCAACAATCTAGCTCTTGTCACTCGCAACGTTGAAGATTTTGTTTGGGTTCCTCAATTAGAAATCCTGAATCCTTTTGATGATTAATGCATAGAAAAACGATGAGTCGTCATCGGTGAGACTTTTGGGAAGATTTTTAGCTTGGAAGAATAAAAGGCGATCGCCCCCAATTACTTAAAGGGAATAATCTTTGTCCTGATTGGTATCTGATATGATCTAACTTTAAAAATTATTTAAAATAAGAATCAAGTAAAACCCACCAAGCATCAGACTTTTGTTCATATTTCTCTTCACATTGCTCTGCCCGCTCTTCCGGTAGATATCCTTCCTCTAGGATGAAGTCAATCCATCAGGATCACTTCCATAAATCAAGCAGGCCGTGTTATAAAACCGCTGAGAACTGAGCGCATGTTCATCCCAGAATGGCAGATCTTCGATGTATTCCTGTTCCTCCTCCGCATCACTCTGAAATTGGAACATACCACTCACCACCCCTAAGTCATCGCCATACATATCTAATAGGGCGATCGCCGAAGGACATAAACCTAAACGTATCCACAATTGACGAGCTTTAACTTGCGAAGAGATATCTATTGAAAGTGTTATTGACACGAGCCACACTCGCTTCCAGCTCCAACTCAACAAGAGTATCTAATTCTTTTTGTAGAGTAGATTCTAATTCCGTGCCCTTATCCCTTGCACTACGCCATAAATTCATTAATTCCGCTAATCGTTTTTGTTGTGACGCACTGAAAAAAATGTCGGGCTGAAAAGTTTGACTAACTAGCAAAGCAGGAAACTGCATTTCCTCAAGTTCTTGCATAAGGGCATCCAAGGCTTGCTCCATCGTTGCGCCAACAGAAGACTTCGCCCCGGAAGTGGCCCGATAAAAAGTTTTACCGCTTGTGTCAGATACAGATTGAATTTCTACAGTATTCATCGCGCTTGTAGAACTAGATTACCTTGATTATAAGTGTTCAGTTGAAGAGGCGATCGCCGCCTGTATTCCCGTCGAAGTATGATGGGCAAACGATAAATTTTGGCTGGTTATGACTCTGGATAATATTGCGCCGATTCTCGCTGAACTACACTCACTGGTTCGTATAGAAACACAAAATCATTGGCAATTTCACCTTGCGGATGATACCGAGAAGACAGAGCATAAAGATTTTGAATTAGGGCGATCGCAGCCAGCCGAACCCAATGAAAACGGATATCTTGTTTTTCCGAAGGCGGGACAACTGGCGTGGTTTTATCAGAAATTCACGATTCCTCACGACATCAAAAAGTATGAGCTACAAGGCTTGCATTGTCGTCTAAATCTGACTTGGTGGGCGGGTTCGGCAAAAGTTTTTGTGAATGGTGGGTTGGCTTGTGAAGGAGATTTATTTGATTCTTCAACCCGCCTTTCTCTCTCACCGAATGTTCAACCCGATGAAACTTTTGAAGTGGCGATCGCCCTCATTAGTCCGGGGCATGATATCGGTGCGCTGATGAAATCGCAATTGATTTTTGAGTCGGATAACTTTGCGCAACCTGATGCGGGATTTGTGGCGACAGAATTACAGATTTTGAGCTGTTATCTCAAAAAATATCAACCAGAGTTATTGCCAAAGCTTGCCGAACAATTGCAAACATTACCGCTGGAAACTTTTCAGAACCGGGCGGAATTAGACCAAGCTTTAATCACAGTTCGCGAACAATTGATTCCCCTTGCAGAACCGATTAAAACCCGACAATTTCATGTGATGGGTCACGCTCATTTAGACATGGCTTGGCTCTGGACTACCGATGAAACTTGGGAAGTCGGACAACGCACTTTTTCTTCTGTTTTAAATTTGCAAAAAGAGTTCCCCAAATTAACCTTTGGACATAGCACGCCTGCCCTCTATGAATGGATAGAAAATAATCGCCCAGATCTGTGGCAAAAAATTACCGAAGCGGTGTCACAAAATCGCTGGGAATTATTAGGAGGAATGTGGGTGGAGCCGGATATAAATTTGGTGTCGGGAGAATCGCTCATTCGGCAATTTCTTTACGGGCAACAATATTTTCTAGAGAAATTTGGCAAAATTGCACCCATTGCTTGGCTCCCAGATACCTTTGGTTTTCCGCAGCAGCTCCCGCAAATTTGCAAACTTTGTGGCATCGAAGCCTTTGGTACGGGCAAGCTCCACTGGAATGATACAAAGCCGTTTCCCCACGGACTATTTTGGTGGCGATCGCCTGACGAGACTGAGTTGCTGACCTTTATGGCTCCGCCGAATGTCACGGGAATTATGGATACAAATCCGATTACCATGACGAATTATGCGCTGAAATGGGAAGAGCAAACGGGTTTAAAAGATATTTTTTGGATTCCCGGTGTAGGTGATCATGGCGGTGGCCCCACCAAAGATATGATTCAAGTTGCTGAAAAATGGCGGCGATCGCCCTTTTTTCCAGAGTTGAAATTTTCGACAGCTCAAAACTTTTTGAATCAGGTAAAAGATACCCCAAATTTGCCCGTTTGGAATGATGAACTTTATCTCGAACTCCATCGCGGCTATTACACTGTTCATCGCGATCAAAAAGAATTTAACCGCCGTTGCGAAACCCTATTACGACAAGTCGAACTCTGGACGGCGATCGCCAATACTTTAGGTTCTAAATTTGAGCATCAAGCAATAATTAAAGACCTCTGGAAAAAGGTTTTATTTAATCAATTTCACGATATTTTACCCGGCACATCGATCCCTGAAGTGTTTACCGAAGCGAATCGTGATTGGCAATATGTATTAGATACAGGTGAGAAATTACTAGAAGATATTTTTGGGGCGATCGCCGCTCATTTCAACTTTTCAGAATCCCCTCATCCTAAAGCAAAACCAATTATCTTTTTTAACGATCTTAATTGGGAGAGAACAGAAGTTGTCAATTTAGAAATCGAAGACTTATTCATTATTTATGACCATGCAGGACAGAAAATTGACAGCCAAATTTCTCAAGAACTATTAGCCGACAGCACTTGGAAGAGCACAATTTATTTTGCCGTCACAGTTCCATCAGTCGGCTATTCAGTGTATTGGTTGGCTACAGACTCTCAAGCCCCAACTCAACGAGAAGAAGATTTGGTTTCTGAACCAGACTTCATTTTAGAGAATAATTATTTGAAAGTTGAAATCAATCCTGAGACTGGCGATATCAAACAGATTTTTGATAGGCAAAATAATCGAGAAATTTTATCTGGTGCAGGTAATCAACTCCAAGCATTTGAAGATAAAGGTCAATATTGGGATGCGTGGGATATCGCCCCAGATTATGAAGAGAAGCCTTTGCCAGCGACTAAATTAATATCAATTCAATGGCAAGAAAAAAACAAAATTCGTTCTGCTATTCGAGTCAAACGTAAACTCAATAAATCAACATTTACCCAAGACTATATTCTCGAATCCTGTAGCCCAATCCTCAAAATTGATACTGTTGCAGATTGGCAAGAAGAACAAGTTATTCTCAAAACAGCTTTTCCTCTCACCATTAAAAATGCTTACTGTGACTACGAAGTACCCTGTGGTGTAATCACAAGAAATCCCTCTGAACAGCCCGAAAAATGGGAAGTGCCCGCACTACGATGGGCAGATCTTAGTGACGGTGATTTTGGAGTAAGCCTGCTTAATAGTAGTCATCATGGTTATGATACAAAACCGAATCAATTACGTTTGACGCTATTAAAAAGTCCGCTCTGGCCAGACCCAAATGCAGACCGAGGTATACATCATTTTTCTTACGCTATTTACCCACATGAGAAGACTTGGAAAGAGGCAACGACTGTTCATCATGCGAGAGCTTTTAACACACCTTTAAAAATGTATTCACCGCCAGCAAAAGAGCAATCTAAACTTTATCAGATCCCCCCCTATCATTCATTTTTGAAATCGAGCGCAGATAATTTAATTCTTCTCGCACTTAAGCAGGCAGAAACCGATGAAAGTCTTATTTTTCGCTTTTATGAAGCTTATGGTGAGAATGCAGAATTATCATTAGATCCCAATAATTTTGGTTGGAAAATTAAGCAGGAACTAAATGCTTTGGAAGAGCCACTAAATACATCATTCTCTACAGAAGTTCAGCCATGGAAAATAAAGACTTATTCTATTATGTAGTGAACCTTAGTTAGTAACAATAAAAATCTTGCTGTTATCTTTCGTTTCGCTGTATTTCCATGCAGATTGATCTGGGTCTTTAGCTTTTGACCATTCAGCAAAATGCGCTTCACCTTTTTTCTGATGACGACCTAATGTAGAAGGATTTGATCCCAACCGTTTTGCCAAGTCAGCTTGATTTAAAGTTAGCTTTTCTGTAGCTTTCTCTGCTACTTCTTTAGGGTTTTTCTCTTCTGTTTCAGGCTCTTCTTCCGACTCTTCTAATTCGGTATTTTCTACAGTCTGTAAAGTGGTTTCGCCGCTTGTTAATTCTTCCTTCAAAGCAGCGATCGCCTGTTTGATTTCAGACTGCACCCATTTTTCGGTAGGTACGTTGTCGGGTAAGGTTTTTGAAACGATTTTTTGGAGTTGCTTTTTGTCAACAACCGGAGCGATCGCCGCCCCAGTTTCGAGTGAGAAAAAAGTCTTCAAAACTTCAATGATGCCTGTGCCGAGAGCAGGCTTTTCCTTACCACTTTTTTTGCCTTGCCGAGACAAACCATGATCCAAACAATACTCGGTGAGGCGCGCTTCGATATCTTCAGGAAGATAGGCGGTGACTGCTTTGTTTTTCGTACCCATATTAAGCTGTAGTCCATTACTTGAAGCGTTCATTATAAGAAAAGTAATGGATTTAGTAAAGTACTATGTGCTCACGTTCCTCAAAATCGCCTATGATCTGAGCGGGATTTAGGGCACAGTATATGACCCAATCGAAGCGGTTAAAAGATTTGGGCGAGGCAGAGATTTTACAGATTGTTCAACAATTTTCTCCGCCAAAGATCACGGGTGATGATGGTGCTGTGTTGGATTTTTCAGCGAATCATTCATTAGTTGTGACGACAGATGTGCTGGTGGATGGGGTTCATTTCAGCGATCGCACGACTCCGGCACAGATGGCTGGTTGGCGAGCGGTTGCCGCAAATTTGTCAGATTTGGCAGCAATGGGGGCAACGCCTGTGGGGATTACGGTGGGATTATCGTTGCCGCCGGATACGGAAATTGATTGGTTGACCGCACTTTATCAGGGCATGGCGGATTGCTTGCAAACCTATGATACGCCTTTGGTCGGGGGAGATTTGACGCGATCGCCCACAAAAACCATTGCGATTACGGCGTTTGGGGAGGTGCTGCGAAATAAAGTGATTCGGCGAGATGCAGCACAAATTGGTGATGTGATAGTCGCGACAGGATTTCATGGGGATTCGCGGGCGGGTCTGGAGTTACTTTTACAGCCAGAAATAGGGAAAGATTTGACAGAAGGCGATCGCCGATATTTAATTCTTGCCCACCAAAAACCGAGTCCTCGTTTAGATGTTTCTACTTGTTTGAATGGTATTAAAACAGAGCGAAATTTTGCGGGAATGGATAGTAGCGATGGTTTGGCCGATGCGGTGTTACAAATTTGTGAGATGAGTCAGGTTGGCGCAGTGATTTACGAGTCACAGATTCCAATTTCATCCGCACTTTCACGCTATCAATCATCAGAGAAAGCGTTGGAATGGTCGTTATACGGCGGCGAAGATTTTCAATTAGTTTTAGCTTTACCCCAATGTCACGCC
>JBARRZ010000043.1:0-11885 GCA_049644465.1 Limnothrix sp. | reverse complement strand
GAGCATATCTTCGACATCTTCATCACCATCTTCCGATTCGCTGTCAATGCCGTAATCGTAAGGGCCAGCCCAAAGCACTGGCATTTCCTCAAAGTTTTCGATTTGAGGCGGTGAAGTAGTCTGCCATTCAAGAGTGAGCGCACGCCAAGGATTACGACCCGCCGCTTCTCCTTTGATGAAGCCCAACGCCATCGAGACGAGGAAAGGCAATGTCGAGACCGCCAAAATATAAGAACCAATCGTGCAAATTTGGTTAACACTTTGGTACTGGGGATCGTAAAGCGCGATACGGCGGTTCATGCCCTGCATACCGAGGTAATGCATCGGTAAAAAGGTCATGTTGAAGCCAATAAACGTCATCACGAAATGGATTTTGCCCCAAGTTTCGTCGTACATTTTGCCCGTCATCTTCGGATACCAGTGGTACACCCCAGAGAACAGCGCGAACACAGAACCACCAAACAGAACATAGTGGAAGTGCCCGACCACAAAATATGTGTCATGGACGTGGATATCGAAGGGAGCTGCCGCCAACATTACGCCAGTTAAGCCGCCGATTAGGAAGGATGAGAGAAAACCAATCGCAAAGAGTAATGCAGAGTTTAACTGCAACTTGCCGCCCCAGAGAGTGGCGCACCAGCTAAAGATTTTGATGCCTGTCGGGACTGCCACCAGCATCGTGGTCGCCATAAAGAACATCCGTAACCAACCGGGAGTACCACTGGTAAACATGTGGTGTGCCCAGACAATCAGACCCAAAAAACTAATCGCGAGACCAGAGTAGGCGATCGCCCGATACCCAAAAATTGGCTTACGAGAGTGAACCGGTAACACCTCAGAAATCACCCCGAAGAAGGGCAAGACCATAATGTACACAGCCGGGTGCGAATAGAACCAAAATAAGTGCTGATAGACAATCGGGTCACCACCGCCCGTAGGGTTGAAAAATGCCGTCCCTGCCATGAGGTCAAAAGAAAGCAAAATCAACGCCGCTGCCAACACTGGAGTTGAGAGCAAAATTAGCGCCGAAGTTGCCAACATCGCCCAGCAGAACAACGGCATGCTGTGGATGTCCATATCAGGAATCCGCATTTTGAAGATTGTGGTGACGAAATTAATCGCTCCCAAAATCGACGCTGTTCCGAGAATCAATAGACACAAAATCCATAGTTCTTCACCCCACTTGCCGGAGATCAAACTCAGGGGAGGATAGGACGTCCAACCCGCTTGGGGCGCACCGACAAAAAAGCTGGAAATGAGTAAAATGCCACCGACGGGCTGCATCCAAAACGCCACCGCATTCAGACGCGGAAACGCCATATCATCCGCACCGATCATCAGCGGGATCAAATAATTTGCAAAAGCTGCCCCCGCAGGCACAATCCACAAAAAGATCATGATCGTGCCGTGCATCGTGAAGAGCTGGTTATAAACCTCAGGACTCACAAAATCGGGGTCTGGTGTCGCAAGCTCAGTACGAACCATCTCAGCCATCACACCGCCCACAAAATAAAAGAAAAAGGAAGTAACAAGGTACTGAATTCCAATTACTTTATGGTCGGTACAAAAGGTGAAATAGTCTGTCCACTTGCGATCGCCTGCATGGTGAATCGTTGCGTCACTCATAGTTGATCGTTCGTTATCTCTAAAAATTTACTAACTGAATTTGTCAAAAATACAAACCTGCTTAGGGCAGTACAGACACCGCATTTTCCGGCATTGTATGGGGTAGATTTTCTAACGTATTTTCGATCACACCCATCTCTTCCGCATAAGCTTGGAGAAATTTAGCATCACTCAAATCGCTAGGATTCACCGCCACATCATCCTGTGACAGCATTGCCACCGTACGAGACTGAACCCATTGGTCATAGCCTTCAGCATCCGTCACGGTCATTGTCGTTTTCATACCACCGTGGTACGACCCACAAAGCTCAGCACAGATTACAGGGTAAGTTCCCTCGCGATTTGCCACAAAACTCAATTTGGAAATCTGACCCGGCATCACATCCTGTTTGATGCGAAATTCCGGCAACCAGAAAGCATGGATCACATCCGCTGCTTGCATATTGAGCTGTACTCGGCGACCCGATGGAATATGCAGATCCCCTGAAACAATGCCTGTCTCTGGGTAGGTGAAAATCCAAGCGTATTGCAAACCGTTCACGTCAACGACAATTGGAGCTTCATCGCCTTCACTGGGCGATTTACCGATGCCGATCGCCATACGAGAGTCATTGGTTTCTCCCATTGCGACCATATTGTCCATGTTGTGGCCGCCACCGTGATTGTGCATTGCCATCATGTCGCCGCGCGACGCCATGGGATCAAGTCCTCCCATCTGGTTATAAATTTCGAAGCTATAAATTGCGAGGAAAAACACAATTAGAGTTGGAATGGCAGTCCAGACAATTTCTAAGGGAATATTGCCTTCGATGGAAGGACCATCAGTAAGATCGCCTTTTTTGCGGCGGAACCGGACCATGCAAATTACCAAAACGCCCTCAATCAAGATGAATAGACCGGTAGCAATGGTCATCATGAGATTGAAAAGGTCGTCTACATCACTAGCGTCGGCAGAGGCGGCTACGGGGAGCAAGCCATGGTTCTGACCGTACCAAAGACTAATGAGGGTAATGAGGATGCCAGCGATCAGGGTTGTGATGCTGTTTGGAATATTCACTAGGTATCTATCTAAATTCTCTAATTTTATGACTGCTTTTAACGTTAAAACAATCTTTTTAGAATCGCCTGTCCTTGGCAACAATCTTCATGTTCACTTAATGACAATTACTGAAAATGTGGTTTAGTAGGCGTTTTTTGGCTAAAACAGTAATTTCGACTACTATTTTTTTGATGATATGTTCATAATCGAAACCTAGTGTTCGTGGGCAATGTAAAGATTTTGTACAGGATAGGGGGCTAGATGTTCTGGTCTAGATGGGGTGATTAGAGTGGTAGGTAAAGGTCGCTGGATATTTTGTTCTACAAAGTACTTTGCTCAAAGCGACTTTGGTTTATTGATGTAGCTGCTTCAAAATTGTTAAGCATTCTGTTTAAGGAGACTCCATGACTCAATCCCTTTCATCTCCTCGTTCTTTTTCGCCTGATGGGCAGCAGGTTCAGGTTAAAACCTGGGTGCGTCGTCTTGTCTGGAAAATGGCGATCGCCACTTTTTTGCTGATGGCCATTGGTAGCGCGACTCGGGTGATGAATGCTGGCTTGGCTTGTCCGGACTGGCCCCTGTGCTACGGACAGCTTGTCCCGACGCAACAAATGAATTTGCAAGTTTTTCTTGAATGGTTCCACCGGCTGGATGCGGCGTTGATCGGACTGTCGGCGATCGCCCTCGTGGGGTTATCCGTTTGGTTCCGTACCGTCCTACCTCGTTGGCTGCCTTGGGCATCCGGCTTTGCCCTCTTCCTGATTGTGTTTCAGGGTATCCTCGGTGGACTCACTGTTACAGAACTGCTCCGCTTTGATATTGTCACTGCTCACCTTGGTACAGCCTTATTTTTCTTCAGTACGCTGCTCACCATTGGTTGCTGTTTAAGTGACTACAGCAGTAACAGCACAGCAGACAAACTCCCATGGCTTGGGCTTGTTGCCACGATTTTGGTCTATGGCCAAAGCCTACTCGGTGGTTTAGTCGCCTCCCAATGGGCCTTGCACCAATGTTTTTTCCAAGGTGATATGTGTGTTGTGATGAATAGTCACCTGATCGGCGTTGTGCCTGCCACCCTGATGACACTAATTACTGTCGTTGTCGCTTGGCGTACAGCCGCTTTGCATCCGGTATTACGTACCTTTGCAAATCTCGCCTTACTCTGTGTCACCCTCCAGATCGCAGTTGGTGTCGCTACTTTCAAACTCCACCTACAAGCTCAACCGCTAACCGTTACCCATCAAGCTCTTGGTGCGGCTTTACTCGGTACGCTCGTTATCTTTACAGTCTTTTCTTTCCGCGATCGCCAGACTGCCATTGTTGGTTAAAACGCTTTAGACTTCATTCTGTTTGACTACCAAACCCTAAAGCAAACATTCTGCGTCTTGTCTTACCGCATCATCTCTATCAGGATATTTTTTATATGCTCGGCACAAGCCTTTCCCCTCGCCACGACAATTTTCTTGAAGTTGTCAAAAGCTATTATCAGCTCACCAAGCCCCGCATTATTCCGCTATTGCTCATCACCACCGCCGCTTCCATGTGGATTGCCTCCAACGGTGAAATTGATCCCGTTAAACTAATTTTGACGATGCTGGGGGGAACTTTAGCCGCCGCTTCAGCTCAAACACTGAATTGTATTTATGACCAAGACATCGATTTTTCGATGCAACGCACCCGTAAACGGCCGATCCCGTCCGGTCGTGTCCAACCCCGCCATGCCTTGATTTTTGCGATGATTTTGGGTGGATTGTCATTTTCGATTTTGTCGATTTTTGTGAATGTGCTCAGTGCTTGTCTTGCGTTCTCCGGCATTGCGTTTTACATGTTGATTTACACCCATTGGCTGAAGCGTCATCACGTGCAAAACATTGTGATTGGCGGTGCAGCGGGTTCCATTCCGCCGCTTGTCGGTTGGGCTGCGGTAACGGGTCATTTGGATTGGTCGGCTTGGATTATTTTTGCGCTAATTTTCCTCTGGACGCCTCCCCACTTCTGGGCTTTGGCGCTGATGATCAAGGATGATTATGCTGAAGTGAATGTGCCGATGTTGCCAGTTGTAAAGGGTGAGCAGGTCACCGTTGATCAAATCTGGATCTACACGTTAATTACTGTGCCGTTTAGCTTTTTGCTTGTATTCCCGTTCCATTCTTCTGGGGCACTTTATGCGATCGCCGCCGCAATTTTAGGCGGAATTTTTCTCCAGAAAGCATGGGATCTCAAGCACAACGCCTTTGATAAGCCGATGGCGAAATCAATGTTTAAATATTCGATTCTGTACATGATGTTGCTCTGTACGGCGATGGTGGTGGACAGTTTGCCTGCGGTGCATCACGTTACTGCCATGGTCACGACGACGATTGCTTCTTCGTTTGCGGCCTAATTCATGACGCCGCTGTTCTCAAAACTGCTCGAACTCGCAAATAAAAAACACGCGCCTTTTTATGCCCCCGGTCACAAACTCGGTCGGGGGATTTTTTCTGGCTTAACGGCGGCTTGGGGGACAGATGTTTTTCGAGCAGACTTACCGGAACTCCCCGATCTGGACAATCTTTTCGCGCCGGAAGGGGTAATTAAAGAGGCGCAAAATTTAGCAGCTCAGACGTTCGGGGCGGATCAAACTTGGTTTCTGGTTAATGGTTCCACCTGCGGGATCATGGCGGCAATTCTCGCGACGATTGGTGAGGGCGACAAAATTTTATTGCCTCGTAATATCCATCAATCGGCGATCGCCGGACTGATTCATTCGGGGGCAATACCTGTTTTTATAAATCCGCCCTACAATCCCCAATGGGATTTGAGTTATGGGTTAACGCCGGAATCTGTTGCCGCAGCATTGAAAATTCATCCCGATATCAAAGCGATTTTAATTCTTTCGCCTACCTACCAAGGGGTTTGTCCCGACTTAGGAAAAATTGTGGCGATCGCCCACGAGAAAAATATTCCGCTGATTGTCGATGAAGCTCATGGTAGTCATTTCAACTTTCATTCAGATTTACCGCCCACAGCCTTAGAACTCGGCGCAGATTTGGTGATTCAATCCACCCATAAAACCCTCGGAGCGATGACCCAAGCGTCGATGTTGCACTTAAAAGGTTTACAAATCAACCCTCAGAAAATTAGTCGTGCTTTGCAATTAGTCGAGTCCACCAGCCCTAGCTATCTATTATTAGCTTCCCTCGATGCTGCCCGCGAACAAATGGCAACAGAAGGCGAAAAGCTCTGGTCACAAACTTTAGCTTTAGCGCACACAGCACGGCAAGAATTATCCCAAATTGTAGGGTTAAATATTTTCAATCCTAAACGACAAGCGGGTATCGAATATTTTGATCTCACTCGTTTAACAGTAGACGTTACAGCATTAGGTTTTACGGGTTATGAAGCCGACGAAATTCTCTATGAAGAATTAGAGATAACTGCTGAGTTGCCATTAGAAAAGACACTGACTTTTATTTTGACTTTTGGTAATACAGAAAACGATATTCAGAAATTAGTTAATGGGTTTAGAAAGTTGGGCGATCGCCAACCTAAAAATTTTGTTAGTTTGCCATCAATTATTACTAGCACTTCAGAAATACTTCACGACTTACCTAAACTTTCGCCGCGCCAAGCCTTTTTTTCGACGAGTAAAAGCTGCCTTTTAAGACAGAGTATCGGTAAAATTTGTGCCGAACTTATTTGCCCTTATCCTCCCGGTATCCCAATCTTGATGCCCGGCGAAATAATTACAGAAAAAAAACTCTACGACTTAAGAAAAGTCACAAAGTTGGGTGGCACTATTACGGGTGCAAATGATGTTGGCCTCGAGCAAATTCAAATTATTGAGCTTGATTCAGCTGATTAACATCCAACATTAAAGGAATAGAACCACTATCACCAAGATTAAGGATCATCGGCATTTGGCTGCCACCTTTTTCCCAAGCTTGAATCATGTCAAATTGATTTTCCAAGGCTTGTCTTTGTAGTGCCAACTCGCCACCATCTCCCTGTAAAGCCTTCGCTAACAAGGTTTGAGATTGCGCTTGTCCTTCAGCTTTGGCGATCGCCGCCTCTGCCAATTTTTTGGCCTCTTCCAATTTGTAAGTTGCTTCTTGCGCTCTTTGTTGGGCGACTTCTTTTTGTTCTAAGGCTTCAATGACTCTTTCTGCAAAGTCTAGATCCTGCACTTGAATCCGTTTAGGAGCAATTTCTGGATAGTCTTCTAAAGCACTAAAAACAGATTCTTCAATTTCATTATCAATGAGTTCTCGCTCAGCAATAGTTCTCTGAAGATTTCTACGTACTAAGACACTTTTCGCCTCAGTTTGTACAATATTTCTTAAGAAATTAGATTGAAAATTGTCGATAGTTTTATAGTTAATATAAAAGTCAACAGCCTCACTTGGCTTGAGAGAATAGGTGAGCTGAGTATCGAGAAAAATATTATTTCCTTCGCTAGAACTACCATCGAGATCTTCTAAAACCAAAGATTGCTGTTGAATGCTTAAAGTTTCAACATCAGTAATAAACGGCAGTTTGAAATGAAAGCCTTCTGAAAGATATTGGGAATTTGTTTTCCCAAGCACTACCTTAATGCCGACATCACCCGGTTTGACAATGGCAAAACTGTTTAAAATACTAGTTATAACTGCGAAGAGAACAAGCCAGCCAAGCACGATTAAGCCTGTGTTTTGACGAATGTTTTTAAGAAGTGTATCAATCATTTTCTTGACCTAGCAAAACTGAGTATTCTTATGTCTAGACTAACATTATCTTTCTATAGTTTGGATGTTGGCTTAATCTAGCTCAATATTACTTTTTTGTACTCTGCAATTTTGTTTATAGATTAAAGTGGGTGATCGCCTGAGCTACACCGTCTTCATCAACAGAACTAGTGACGTAATCTGCAACTTTTTTGAGGTCATTAGGTGCATTGCCCATGGCGATCCCGATGTTTGCATATTTCAGCATTTCTTTGTCGTTAAAGTTATCACCAATTGCCATCACATTGTCTGATTTTAAACCCATAATTTCTTCTGCGAGAAACTTGACTGCTTGACCTTTTGTTGCGGTGGGACTGGTGAATTCTACATAGAATTCTGTGGATTGGGTGCAATAAATTAGTTCCGGTGAATAGCGTTTTTGTACTTCGGGCACGAGCTTTTCAGAAACACCTTCATGATGGCAAACAGCTAAAAGTTTTGTCGGAGAATGATCTACAATTTCGCGCAAGTCTTTTAAGAAATTGGCCTTGCAGCCTGTTCTTAATTGATAGGCATCGATCTTATCGTTGGATTCTGAAACATATAATTCGTCGTCGCGATAAATGTGAATGTGGAGCTGCGATCGCCATGGTTCTGCGGCCAAATAATCTAAAATATCAACGCAAATATCCGGCGCAACTGAGAGTTGACGGTGGAGTTTTTGGTCTACAGGATCCTGTATCCACGCGCCGTTGTAAGCAATGATTGGCAAATCTGAGGCGATAATTTCGTGAAATCTTTTGGCAGAACAGAACATCCGACCTGTGGCGATCGCCACCCGAATTCCCCGCGCCTGAACACCCCGAATCGCCTCTAATACCGCAGGTCTCACCTGATTGCTGTGCCCAGAAATCGTGCCGTCAATGTCCAGAACCAACAAACGAATATCCTGCATATTTTCACCATGGACGTGTCTAAAGTTCAAGAATAAGCGACTTTAGAAATCGCGACAATCAAGAACGGGTTCGCTACAAATTCGACTCTGTATAATTGGAAATCTATTGCAATCAAAATATTTAACTCAATCCAGCAGTATGACGACCGAACGAGAATTTGAAGAATGGGCAGAAAAAATCCGGCGGGTACGGGGTCAATCACCCGCACCAAGCGCGCGTCGTCGTAAAAGGTCGCCATGGCTGACCGTAATATTGTTTTTTAGTGGTCTGGCGATCGCCATCTTTGTTGCTAACCAAGCTCAACAGCAGCCAGAATCTCCATCTCGTTCCCTAGAAGAATTCTTGCAAGATTAAGAAGACACCGTCAGAATTTCAGGGCCGTCGGGAGTGATGGCGATCGTGTGCTCAAACTGCGCCGAAAGTCTGCCGTCTTTCGTGATCGCTGTCCAACCATCCGCCAAAACTTCCGCTTCGTAAGTGCCTTCATTAATCATCGGTTCGATAGTGAACACCATGCCCGGACGAATCTTTTTGCCCTTACCGCGCGTGCCGTAGTGGGGAACTTGAGGTTCAGTGTGAAAAACGTTGCTGACGCCATGACCAACAAAATCTCGTACAACTGAATAGCCTTGTGCTTCCGCATATTCTTGAATTGCTGCACCAATATCACCGATGCGAGCGTTGGGCTGAGCCGCTTCAATGCCCAGATAAAGGCATTTTTTTGTCACTTCAACCAACTTCTCGACTTCCGGTTTGGGTGTGCCGACGAAAAAAGTCCGGGAAGTATCGCCGTGATAACCCTCAAGAATTGGCGTGACGTCAATATTAATAATGTCGCCATGTTTAAGTACATCTTTTTTATTGGGGATGCCGTGGCAAATCACTTCATTCACGCTGGTGCAGATGGAGCGAGGGAAAGGATTACTTTTGCCATAACCGAGGGGAGCACTCTTCGCACCGTGTTCTTGAGTCCATGCTTCCGCCGCATCGTTCAAATCTTGGGTCGAAACGCCGGGCTTCACCATCGGAGTCAAATAATCCAATAGTTGGGAAGCGAGCCGTCCCGCATTGCGCATCTTCTCAATTTCTCTTTTTGACAGCAGAACGATTCCTTTACCCATGGGAGTTAGTGTTACCTAAAACTTGACACGACAGATTTAATGAATTGGTTTATTGTAACAGTCTCGAAAGTACGGATCAGGACTTGGCTTTGTGGGGGAATGGACAAGCGGCGATCGCCACAAATCCCCACGCCTACTTCCTTGTCACCCTTACACCCATCAAACCCAGTCCAATCAAGATTTTCAGATCAAAACACAGTTCAGCCGAGGGTAAAGACAGCTATCCTCTATAATGAACAATTTGCAGTATGCATAAACACATATTTTAACTTTGTAATTTCTGTCGGAGAACTATCCTATGGCTCGCATGTATTATGATGCGGACGCAAATTTAGACCTGTTAAACGGGAAAACTGTCGCCATTATTGGTTACGGTTCCCAAGGTCATGCTCACGCTCTGAATTTAAAAGACAGTGGTGTCGATGTTGTTGTTGGTCTATACGAAGGTAGTAAGTCCACAGCAAAAGCAGAAGCAGAAGGTCTAAAAGTCTTGTCCGTCGCCGAAGCCGCTAAGACCGCCGACTGGATCATGATCTTGCTCCCTGACGATGTTCAGAAAAGCGTCTATAAAAACGATATCGAACCCAACCTCGAAGCGGGCAATGTGCTCTTCTTCGCCCACGGTTTTAACATTCACTTCGGTCAAATCGTCCCTCCCGCAAATGTAGACGTGGCAATGGCTGCACCGAAAGGCCCCGGTCACCTCGTGCGCCGTACTTACGAGCAAGGCCAAGGTGTACCTGCTTTATTCGCTATTTTCCAAGATGCTAGTGGTCAGGCCCGCGATCGCGCCATGGCCTATGCAAAAGGAATTGGCGGCACACGCGCAGGTATTCTTGAAACAACTTTCCGCGAAGAAACTGAAACAGATCTTTTTGGTGAGCAAGCTGTCCTTTGTGGTGGTTTGAGCGAGTTAATTAAAGCGGGTTTCGAAACATTAATCGAAGCAGGTTATCAGCCTGAGCTTGCTTATTTTGAATGTTTGCATGAAGTAAAGCTGATTGTTGACCTCATCGTCGAAGGTGGTCTTGCGAAAATGCGTGACAGTATTTCCACGACGGCTGAGTATGGCGACTATGTGAGCGGCCCTCGCATCGTTACTGCGGATACCAAAGCAGCGATGAAAGATATTCTTACTGAAATCCAAAACGGTACATTTGCTCGTAACTTTATTGTCGAAAATATGTCTGGCAAGGCTCAATTTACTGCGATTCGTCGTCGGGAAGAAGAGCATCCGATTGAAGTGGTCGGTAAAGATCTGCGTGCAATGTTTAGTTGGTTGAAAGACTAGAGTTATTCGCTACAAATAAGAAGTAATAGCTGTAAATATTTGATCCCCCCTAGCTCTCCTCACTAAAGCTCCGGTTATTAAGGAGGGAAGCCGATAGGCGGGGAGATTAAGTATTTATGCATCGCAAGTATTAGTAGAAGTAGCATCGGATCACTATTGATTGACACTACTTTCTAAAATGAAAGATAATCCCCAATTTGTTGAAAAGTTGGGGATTTTTGCTTTGTTACCAAGGTAAGACTTCACCTTTGGCGTGCCAAAATGTTCCGGTGTTATCTAGGTTTAATTCTTCGACGCGAGCGAGTAAGCCTGTGACGGATTCTTCGGTACTAATGCCTTCGTCTCGGAAACCAGTCATGCGTGTTTTGACTAAGCCCGGATGCAAAATTCCGACTGCAATGCCTTCGGGTTTGAGGTCTACGGACAATGATTTTCCGGCCATCGACACGGCCACTTTTGACATGCGATAACCATAGGAACCGCCGGATGTATTGTCGTCAATTGAACCCATGCGACTGGTCATGATAATCACTTTGGAACCGTCGTGGAGATTGGGTAATATTGCTTTTGTGAACCGGAGCATCCCTAAGGCATTCACTTCAAATTGCTGGCGGATGCTGTCAAAGTCTAGGTCGTCTAGGGTGACTTGGTCGGCAATGCCTGCGTTGTTAATTAAGACGGCGATCGCCTGATCTCCGAGACGCTGAGCAAAATCGTTGACTGATTGATCGGACGTAATATCGACGCCTGTTTCGACTGTGACACCGAGATCGGCTAATTCATCAGAAGTCTCACGACAGACCGCAATAACCTTGTGGCCTTTGGCTTTGAGCTGACGACAATATTCCAAGCCGATGCCCCGATTTGCGCCTGTGACGAGATAAGTGCTCATAGTTTATTTTTTTCTCTGGGATGTTTACCTACATAAGATCATAGATCTCTGGCTGCTCTGGGCGCTTCTGTCAGAAGGGAGGATTTCAGTTTGGGTTGTTGTGGGATGAGGGAAGGCGATCGCCGGATTTTGAGTCAAGTGGCGATCGCCCCGAAAAGAC
This sequence comes from Limnothrix sp., assembly GCA_049644465.1. Lineage (GTDB taxonomy): Bacteria > Cyanobacteriota > Cyanobacteriia > Cyanobacteriales > MRBY01 > MRBY01. The sequence continues at coordinate 118 of JBARRZ010000043.1, read as the reverse complement.
CTGCGACCACAAGATAATAAGTCAGGGGTAACAATACTCGGCGAATTAGCAATCCTTCACAGCCATTTAAGCCAACCGTAGCCGAAGCCGCAACCACATTAGAGACGCAAATCATGTT
>JBARRZ010000042.1:0-2755 GCA_049644465.1 Limnothrix sp. | reverse complement strand
AGGATGTTCTTGGGCTAACATGACCCATTCATACTTACGTTGAAAGAAACAGAAAAAACAACCCGAACGACTGCGCCAACGGTAATAGTCCGGCATCCCGATACCACTGTCTTCCAAAATTTGGATGATATCGGCTTTGACTAAACCACGTTCTTTAAACGGAAAAACAGGTTTAATATTTGGCTTTGTTGAGATATACCCATCACGATTTTCATCAGCCCGAATCCCGATATAGCTAACCGCTTGATCATCGCCGACAAAAGCTTCAAAGGGCTTGATTTTCATCATGATGGTACACCAACGCATCTGGGGCGACGGCAACATTCCACCGTGAAGATCTAGTAAATGATCAAAACCTCGATTTTCACTCAGATAATGAATTTTGATTCCCAACCGAGCCTTAATCCGGTCAAGAAAATCATAGGTTTCCTGAAGCTCCTTGTGGGTATCACAGAAGAAATACTCCATATCAGGAATTTCCTTATGGAGCAATACCGCTAATGCTGAAGAGTCCTTGCCACCGGACAAACCCAGCACATGACGAACTTTTTTAGCCATAAAATCAAACCATCTTTTGTTATCAAATAAGATAACATTTAGCGCAAAAAAACCTAATGGGTAGCTAAACTGACTTCAAAAGGCATAACAGCCTGAGCTGTCCATGATTCGGTAGGCTTGTCCGCGATGATCATCAAGAGAGATTCTAACCATTGGCGATCGCCCGCTTCTGGATTTAAAACAGCCAACATAAACCGTTTGAGAGTCGGTTCAATGCACTGACCTACGAGATAACGACAACGCACCTGAAGATCTTCCCTGAGCTTGGTTTCTTCGCTTCGTACCCCAAACGCCTTGAAAATTAACTGGCGACTTTCAGTGAGTAACACGTCATACGCCCCGTGAATTTCCCGTAAAACATTGACTAACCGAACTTTCAACTCCTTTGCATTAGTGAGCTGTTCCTCACTACGTTCTGGTGTAATTGCCTCCAGACCCAACGCCTGCGGTAAACCAGAAAATAACAGTTCATCTGGTTCCACGGTTTTTTGTAAGATTTTCAACACGGCGATCGCCTCGTCGCTGATCCGTTTTGTCTGTTTCGTATAACGGGGGAGCTTCTTCGCAAACTGATAAAGAGGCGTAACTACAGTTAATAGTGTGGCATTCCGCATTGTCCCCACAGCCTTAAGATTCGGAGACTTGAGAATACTTTCGAGTTCCTTAAATACCTGAGAACGTAATCCGGCGATCGCAAAAGATTTCACCGCAAACCGCTCAGGATAACGAATTAACAATTCAAAATGTTCTACCCCTAAAACTGGGATAAATGTTCCATCCTGATAAACTCCCACATCATCCATGTGATGTAGTAACACTGCGGCAAGTATTACGGGCAAAACCCCTTGTTTGATGCCATAGGGCGGCTGTTCTAGCTGCTGATAAAGCCCATCAAGAGAACGCGCTTTTTCGGTAGATTCCATACAAAAATCTTCGATTACTTGCCAGACCGTTGCTAAACCAGACTTTTCATCCGGTGGCATAAAGCCCCAAGTTTCTTCATCAATTAATCGGTGAATTTGACTGGCTCCCAACGTAGAAGCATACATTGCCACTTCGGGGCCATAGCCTTCAAACCCTAATCGAGGTTGTTCACCAGATTCAATCATGGCAGTGATTAATTCTCGTCTCGCTTTCGAGCCTTGGGAAGTCAGTTCCCGACGGTTAATCAACTCATTATCGAGAATCATGCTCTGGTCATAGATCTGATCGCATAGATCCGATAATTTCGACTGAAAGGTTCGAATACGATGAATTTCGATCTGTTCACCAGAAATCCAACAGCTATTTTGACCCTCTGACCAACTCAACGCTTGGGCGATCGCCTCATCCAGTAAACGACCCGCTTCCGTGAGACGGTGGAGCACTTCCCGACGAGCAACCCCATCACTCTGTAATTTTGGCTCTTTTTTGTAGATTGTTTTTAAAGCGCGGTACTCTAGTCCTCGTTTTTGTAAAACCTCGAAATCATGGATTTTCACCACAATTAAAGGCTTGCCTTCCGCCGTTTTTTCAGGAATATTTTCTAACGGTTCCACATCTAACCAATAGAGAATCAAACCATCAAAACTCGAATCAGAACAGGTTAGTTTCTCCCATGCCGTCGTGCCATCACCATAACGCTGTTCAAAATATCGGAGAGTTCCTTTTTGGTTATAGTGCCTTTGCGCCACAAGAGGTTTTAAGGGGAAAACTTCCGTTAATAGAAGTGTTAATGATGTTCTACTTTTTTCAACTTCTGCATTGATTTCCAATTCCACATTAAAATCAGAACCCTGCCAAATCCGCAGTTCATCTAGCTGTTTGCGGTGGGTGATTAGTCCCTTTTGTTTGAGTTCTTCAATCACCTTCAAGTATTTGCTTTTCTGGTCAAGATCCGGCAAATCACATAATGCCCAAGCCACTAGATCTGAAGTCGCCCGAAACTTTCCGGTAGCCGTCACCAGATTTAAAATACCAATGGTTTTTAATACTTTGAGAATGTCTGGCGATCGCTCCCTTGCATCTTCAATTAAGCCTTGAATTTTAACCCATCGCTGTAAATTTAAGCGTGACGCTAAACCCGTGACTGTTTCCACAAAGTAATCATAGAGTTGATGTAGTTGTAAGGTTGGAACAGTTTGATGTTCAATCGCTGATCCTTCTAGAAAATGTTTGAATGAATTCGGTTCATCGCTGGTCAAAAACGTAAATAGAG
>JBARRZ010000041.1:0-58546 GCA_049644465.1 Limnothrix sp. | reverse complement strand
GGGTCGTTCTGCGTCACGTTGGATAAAAGAAATAATCAGTGCCCAATACAGAGGGATCGGGTTGGAAGGATTAAATAAAGCGACAATGCCTAAAATAACTAGCGTAGCAAGTGTTGTGCGGCGGGCGGTTTTACGGCCATAAATAGCTTGGATAATCCGGCCACCGTCTAAGCGGCCAGCGGGCATCAAATTCAATGCGGTGATCACGAGTCCGAGCCACCCCAAAATTGTCAGAGGATGAATATCAACAACGGCTTGCTGTAAAGCATCACCCAAAAAGGTACGGGCGATCGCCCCCACTAAAATTGAACCCTGAAAAAATTGGCTCGGAATCCGAAACATACTGCCCGGATGCGACAAAACTAAACCACTGATCAATAGTAATAATGAGAAAATTCCGCCGGCAGCAGGCCCAGCAAAAGAAATATCGAATAAAGCTGTACGAGTGGGTAGAAGCGATTCGAAACGGGTGATCGAGCCAAAAGAGGCGATCTGCCAGTTTGGTAAGAAAAAAGGAATACTTAATTTCACATCGTGCCTTTTGGCAATCACCCAATGGGCAATTTCATGAATACCGAGGATGGCCCACATCCCGAAACTCAGCGGCAACACTTCAGCGTAGCGGCCGATATCGCTAGAAAGATCGAACCCTTTTAAAATGCCAATCGCTTCTAGCGTGGTTGCGAGGGTCACCAAAATTAGCACAACAGCCAAATTTTTCTGAACGAGTGTCGTTGTCTTGGGATCGTTGGTACTGGGTAAAACAATTACAACCGGTTTGCCTTCTGGATCTTCGACTAAAAATAAACGGTATTTATCACCGAGGCGATCGCCCAATTTCGTCGTCAATCTTGTGTGAGTCTTCTCCGGATCACCCCGCAGATTTCCCTTGAAAATAACGCCATCTTGGTAGGGAATAGATTGAGTTGAAAAGAAAGTGTCAATGCCAAAAATGCCTTTAATTTCTTGTAAATCTTCACTGTCAATCGGATCGATCACCATTTCCGCTGGCTGGCGCTGAACCTCTTTTTGCTCCGCTTCAGCAGCATCTTCTTCCTGCAATCGTTCTAGGGCTTGCTTACGAATTAGCTCTTCCTGCCCAGCATCACGACGCAACCGACCGAGATAAATATAAGCGCCGGCCGAAGCCACTAAAAGCATCACAATTCCAATTAGATCAAGGCTAATCCGCAACAAGACACAGGCCACAAAAACGAGCCACGGCGCTGTGAGCGTTAAGGACTGACCCCAAGCTAAAAAGCCCATGCGTCCCACTTTTTGCGATCGCTGATATCCCCACAACACGGTACCGAGGGCTGCAAAAACCAGAAATAGTAGTGCTGAGGTTTCAGGAGAAAGATCCATCATGAATTTGCTTTAATGACCGGAATTTTTAGGTGTTTTAAACATTCTAAAGGGATTCTGGAAAGAAAGATTTCGGTCGTCCGCCAACCTACAACAGCAATGAGGTCGTTAGGTTTCCCCTGAATATCGTTATCTCGGCAACTTCTTTTAGAGCAAATTTACAATAAATCGAGCTGCGTGGTTTGCGGATCTGTGGCGACGGTGAGGCCAAGATGTTGACGAGCATTTGGTGTGACAACTCTCCCCCGTGGAGTGCGGTTGAGAAAACCAATTTGGAGTAAGTAAGGTTCGTAGACTTCTTCGATGGTTTTGCGGTCTTCACCGGTAGCGGCGGCGATCGCCTCCAAACCCACGGGGCCACCGCCAAAATGAGTAATCATTGTTTTGAGTACTAAGCGATCTGTCCAATCTAAACCCAAAGGATCGACGTTATACAAATCCATTGCCGTTGCCGCGACTTCTTGATTGATTTCAGCGAAACCTTTGACTTGGGCATAATCCCGAATGCGGCGTAACAGACGATTGGCGATACGGGGCGTACCTCTAGAACGGCGAGCAATCTCCATCGCCCCATCAGTTGTTAAAGGTTGGTCAAAAATTTTCGCGCTTCTTTCGGCGATCGCCACCAGTTCATCCACTTCATAAAACCGTAGCCGTTGAATTAACCCGAATCGATCCCGTAACGGCGAAGTTAAAGCGCCCACTTTTGTCGTTGCCCCGATTAGCGTAAAGGGCTTGAGCGGAATACTACGCGTTCTCGCACTCACACCTTTGCCGATCGTGACATCGAGTCGACCATCTTCCATCGCTGGGTAAAGCAATTCTTCCGCCATACGATTTAAACGATGAATTTCGTCGATAAACAAAATATCACCCGCCTCTAAGCTAACCAACAAACCGCTGATATCCCTTGGCCGTTCCAGAGCTGGAGCCGCCGTGATTTTGCACCGAACACCCATCTCAGTTGCGAGAATGAGCGACATCGTCGTTTTGCCCAAACCCGGTGGCCCGTAGAGCAGCATATGATCTAGCGGTTCTTTTCTGGCCTTAGCGGCGGCGATCGCAATAGCGAGCACTTCTTTTAAATCTTTTTGCCCCAAATAATCAGCTAATTTCTGAGGCCGAATTTTTTCTTCAGAACTGTTGAGATCCTGTTCATCCGGGAGTGCTTGGCTATCCGTGAGGGGATCTCGCGCAGCTTTTTGTGGCGTCTTTCTGTGGACAGATTTATCATTACCTTGGCTGCGTTTAATCGCCATCGCTGTCAGAATAAAACCATTGTTTTCTCTATCCTAGACGGAATTTTCGTTGCATTGGCGATCGCCCGAGTAATTCAGCCAATCCTGATCGCGCTAATTCAGCCCAGAAAACAACCAGAGAAACACTTGACTTTCGGTAAAATAAAATCGATTTGTTCCAAGTGTTATTCCCCTTCTCATTTCCAAACATCATTACTGTTCGAGGACGAAAATATTCATGAAAGCCATGATTCTGGCAGCAGGCCGTGGAACCCGGGTACGCCCTATCACCTACACCATTCCTAAGCCGCTCATTCCGATTTTGCAAAAACCAGTGATGGAATTTTTGCTAGATCTTCTCGCCGAGCATGGTTTTGATCAAATCATGGTGAATGTTAGCCACCTCGCCCACGAAATCGAAGGTTATTTCAAAGATGGTCAACGCTATGGTGTGCATCTGGCCTATTCCTTTGAGGGCAGTATTGAAGACGGTGATATGAAAGGGGACGCGCTCGGCTCTGCTGGTGGTATCCGTAAAATTCAAGATTTCAACCCGTTTTTTGACGACACGTTTGTTGTGCTCTGCGGTGATGCACTAATCGATCTTGACCTCACAGCAGCGATTAAATGGCATCGTGAAAAAGGGGCGATCGCCACCGTTATCACCAAATCAGTACCCAAAGAAGACGTCCCCAGCTACGGCGTAGTCGTCACCGACGATGAAGACCGTATTCTCAGCTTCCAAGAAAAACCCTCCGTTGAAGAAGCACTCAGCACCAAGATCAACACAGGCATTTACATCTTCGAACCAGAAGTAATCGATTTTATTCCGCCCAATTGCGAATTTGATATCGGTGGCGAACTTTTTCCCAAACTAGTCGAAGCCAAAGCCCCCTTTTACGCCCTTGATATGGAATTTGAATGGGTCGATATCGGTAAAGTTCCCGACTATTGGCGCGCAATTCAAAGCGTTCTAGAAGGCAAAGTTAAAAACGTTCCCATCCCCGGCATCGAAGTTGCCCCCGGCGTTTACACTGGCCTGAATGTCGCTGTCAATCTGGATAAAGTTGACATCCAAGGCCCCGTTTATATCGGTGGAATGACCCGTATTGAAGACGGTGCAAAAATTATTGGCCCCACAATGATTGGCCCAAGCTGCTGGATTTGTTCTGGAGCGACGGTCGAGAGCAGCGTTATTTTTGAATATTCCCGGCTTGGCTCCGGTGTAAGGCTCAAAGACAAATTAGTGTTTGGTCGCTATTGCGTTGATAAAACTGGCGCAACCATCGATTTGCAAGAAACAGCTTTAGATTGGTGGATTACAGATGCCCGCCATGCCAACGTGCCAGAAGCCCCCGTCAAAAATCCCCATGTTGCTGAGGCAATTGAGTTAGAAGACTTCCTTAATGCTTCGCCAGTCGTTGAATAACGATTAGAACAGCTCAAAAGAGTGTTGTTTTTTCAACAATAAAATACTTAATCTGAGTTCGAGATAAGTAAAGCTTGAAATGTTGACAGAGGGAGGAAGGAAAGCTGGTGACGCGGAGATTTTGTTCAAAACAGGGATTTTGCTTGAAAAAATTTTAGTTTCACCCTTATTCTCTTTATCTCCATTCTCCGTATCCCCCTGTCTCCGCATCTCTATTAAATCTCCAAGTCTCCCTTTCTCTAAAGGTTTTTCTCTAAATTCTTAACCCGAACTCACGCTACCTACTCAACAGCACCATGCTGTTTTAGCAGAGTGACAATGGCTTCACAGCGGTTATATTTGACCAGCTTGAGAACATTGTCGCCCCGCTTATTTTTTGCGTTGATGTCCAAGTTTGTACTGTGATCGAGCAAGCATTTTACAACTTGGGTGTAGCAGCGATGGGCCGCCCACATTAACGGTGTGGCGTGGTGATCGTCTTTGGCGTTGATATCGGCATCGGCGGCTAATAATATTTTGATGACGGCAATGTAGCCTCGGTCGGCGGCTTGCATCAGCAATGTTTTGCCTTTTGGTAGGCGTTCGTCTGGGTTACCACCTCGCTCAAGTAGGAGTTGTAGTACATCAACTTTGCCGGCGTTGAAGGCAATGAGTACAGCATTTTCGCCTGCATTGCGGTAATGAATATCTGCACCGTGGTCGAGTAATTGGGCGGCGATCGCCCCATGTCCTTGGTAAGCTGCAATTAGCAACGGGGTGTCACCTTGGTGGTTGGCAACGTTGGCGTCTGCACCTTGATTGAGCAAGTATTCAAGGATATCGAGGTTATCTTCTAGGCTGGCGACATGAAGCGCGGTATCGCCGGATTCATCTTGGGCATTGATGGAAATTTCTTGTGTCAATAAAAATTCGAGTAGATCTTGATTGCCGGCGATCGCCGCAACAGTTAATAAATTTTCAGACTGAGTTAACGATGCACCAGCGGCCATAAGTTGCTGCACAATCACCAGATCTCCCTGCTCAACGGCCAGTAACAAAGCTGTATCGCCGCGCAGATCAGGTTGCTCGAACTTGGCCCCAGCAGCCAATAATTTCGCCACCATTTGGCTGTAGCCAGAAATAACAGCATGCATCAACGGAGTTCGACCATCAGCACAGGGCAAGTTGACATTCACCCCAAACGCTAACAGTGTTTCAAAAGCGGCGATCGCCCGCTCCGAGACCGCCATGCCCAGACTACCGTGACCCTGATAGGGATCCGCTCCCTGCTGCAACAAGAAATTGACAACTAACTGATGGTCACCTTGAATCGCTAAATTTAACGCCGTATCACCATCGTGATCTTCTTCATTAATCTTGGCCCCAGCCTCCACCAGCAATTCCGCCACCGCAAGAGAACCCTGATAGGCTGCAACCATTAACGCCGTTGTGCCATCTTCATTCGTGACATTCACCGCCGCACCCGCCGCCAACAGAATTTTGATCACAGGTGGCTGATTAGCCGTCACAGCCAACATCAACGCTGTTAAATCATGCTTGCCCTGCAGATTTGGATCTGCACCCTCTTGCAAACAAAGCTGTACTAATTCCACCGAACCCAAACGACTTGCCCGCATCAATGGAGTCGTGCGATCGCCAGCCAAACTATCAACCGCAACCCCTCGCTGAAAAAGCTGTGCCACCACCTCAAAGTTCTGCGCGTGAATTGCTCTAAATAATTCAATTTGGTTTGATGCGGGCATAGGAAATTAATATTCTCTTAAGAATTCAGTACCATTGTAAAAGTATTGTCTGGCTCGACGATGATCACGAAATAAAACAACAGAAGTTTTAAGATTGTCGTTTGCATTTACTAGGGAATCGGTTAACTTTTATAAAGATTTACTACACTTCAACTCAATAAGAGGAAACACAATAATGGGTTTTGAAATTCCAGCATCTGTCAAAACATGGTCGCAATTTGGTCACCCCGCCTTAATGTGGTTTCTATTCGGGTTATGCGTTTACGCGATGTATTCAGGCTTCCAGAGCCGCCGTATTCGCTCCGCCGATAAAGAAGTACGCAAAGAATTAATCTCCAAAAAATTCACCATCAAACATCATCAAGCGGGTTCTATCGTCTTAGCCTTTATGGTGCTAGGCACAGTTGGCGGCATGGCGGTCACTTACATCAATAATGGCAAACTTTTTGTTGGGCCTCACTTGTTTGTCGGTCTTGGGATGACGGCATTGATTGCTGTCTCTGCTTCCCTTGTCCCGTTGATGCAAAAAGGCAATGAAACGGCTCGCCTCACGCACATTAGTCTAAATACAGCTTTGGTTGGTTTATTCGGTTGGCAGGCGTTTACAGGAATGGATATTGTCATCAGAATTATTGGTCGCCTCTAGATACTTGCTACACGACAATGCTTTGTGGGGGGATATTATCGGTATCCTCCTTTTTTTCGTCCACATCGGTTTCGGTCGTGCTGGCTGTATCGAGTGATTTGTAGAAGCTGCCGCCTTTGGGGGGTAATGGGAGATCGTGACTGCTGTGAAAATCTTGTTGAATTTTGGTAGTTAGGCGTGGTGAAATTTGCGCAACGATGCTTGAAAGGAGGCGATCGCCAGTTGAGCGGATGAGATCTTGCGGCAGCTTGTAAATAAATTTCGGGAATTGTACTCTGACTTGTAAATGCAGATTCCAGTGAATCTGAGTGACACATTCGGGAACGGGGCGATCGCCAAACTTTTTCAAGATTTTTGATTGATGCTCTGCAACAGCTTCCTCGAAGGAAATGTCCGCCAAACTCATATCTGCTTTGTAATCGATTGCATAGCCTTGAGTTTGATCGTTCGGTACAGGCACGTTGTACATCAAATAGAGATTGTCTACGGGGGGATCGAAAACCACCGCGATTTTTGGCTCCACTTCATAGCCAAACGAACCAAATTTACCAACGGTCAAAATATAACCTTGGTCGGTAAAGGGTTCTACTTGCATCGGTTTGGCACAACGGTGAAACCAACCACCATGGGCATTAAGATAATTGGCCACAATCGGCAGAGGCGCGAACATCACCATGGCTCCTTGAAAGCGAGTCTGGAAATGGATCGGTGGAAAATCGTCGTTAGCTGTACCGAATTCCGCAAAGTTTTGAGACGATTCTGTCGAGTTCATAGAATCAAATAACAGAGAATAACCTTGTTGTACCTAAAATCATGCCTGTTTTTCTGTAAAGTTGCATCCCAAGTTATACGGATCCGCCATAATTTAGATAGGTTTTATCTAAAGTTTTGTAACAAGACAGGAGTTTTCTATGAAAGTATTAGTGGTCGGAGCGACAGGCGCAACGGGACATCGCATCGTTAAAGCATTGGTGGAGAAGGGCGTTTCGGTGCGAGCGATGGTCAGGGATTTGGAGAAAGCAAAGGAGATGTTACCGGCTGGTGTCGAGCTAGTGCTGGGAGATTTGCAGAAGAAAGAGACGCTCGATGCGGCGATCGCCGACTGTGACCATATTGTTTCGGCAGCAGCAGCGCGTCCCGGTTGGAATATCGCCGCCTTTTATCAAGTGGATTACGTCGGCACGAAAAATCTTGTTGATGTTGCTGAGGCCAAAAGCGTCAAACAATTCTTGCTGGTTACTTCGCTTTGCGTCTCGAGATTTTTCCACCCGCTCAATATTTTTGGCTTAGTGCTGTTTTGGAAAAAGCAAGCTGAAGAATATTTGATCGGCAGTAGCCTGACTTACACGATTGTCCGTCCCGGTGGTCTCAATAGTGAGGCGATCGCCCCCGTTGTTGTTTCCGGAGCAGACACTTTATTTGAAGGCAGTATTCCGCGTCAGCTCGTGGCTGAACTCTGTGCCGCTGCCGTTGGTGATGTCGCCACCCACAATCAAATTATTGAAGCCGTCGCTAAGGCCGATGCTCTAGCCAAACCTTACCCCCAGCTATTTGCTGAATTGGCGGCTTAAATAAAAAGTTAGTTGATTTTCAATCAAAATATATTGCGATCTCCTTAGCTGGCTTAAGGAGATTTTTTTTGTGAAAAAGGGACATTTTAAAATTCCTTGATTATCGCAACAGGCTCAAGATTCGCTCACATCCGCGTTTTACCCGCAGCCCCAAAGTTAGTAGACGCATAGTTGCAACACAAAAAAATTGATCAATGGTGAACAATCAAGGATAATCGGAAGGATTCCTATGCAATAGTGTCTACTAGCAAGCGACGATTTTCCCAAAGGATCAAAGCATTTTTCAATGAGCATTAATCTCTCGATCGTCGATCAATTATTTGAAGCCGTTCCTAATGGGCGATCGCAGTTATACTTCAAAGCCTCTTTGACGGCGTTATCTCACGCCATGGAAGACCAAGTTCTTGCAGAATCCGCAACTCCTTTAGTGATTGCCAGTTTTCAGCAAGAAAGATATTACCGCCAAGAAGCGAATCGCTACCGTCGCATTGCGGAAAAATCCGATCAAGTTTATGTTTTTTCTGCGCCAGAAACTGAGTTCAAGAATGCCTCTGGCGACTATGAAACAATTGCTTTCACACCCGATGATGCGCTATCAGAAGAATGGCACTTGATCGTTCTGAGCGACAAGTTTTCAAGCTGTTTAGTCTGTCGCGAAAAGGCGAGCCCACCGGGGAAAGTAGATAGTTTTATCGCTGATAATGCCCGTCGTTTTGAAGGGTTGTGGACAGAAGATCGCTTAATTACAGAGAAAGCGGCAGAAATCTTACTGGATCGGGTATTAGTTTACCGACCTGAGCTAACAGACAAAATCCAAGCAGCGAAAGCAAAATACTTCTCCCAAACGCCAGCGAAAATACTCGTTGATCATGAGCCTCACGCCACGGCAGATCCTTTTGTACAGCGGCTTGTGAATTATCTTCAAGCGAGTCAGTACAAAATCATCAAAGCAAACCGTTCTCTCATAAATAAAGAGCGTAAAGAGCGGCTGATCAACACAATCACGGCAGCAATTCGGCGATCGCTGGACACAGAAGACATTTTGCAATTAGCAGTGGAAAAGCTGGGCGAGGGCCTCAATGTTTGCCGCTGCATTATTTATCGGTGCGAAGAAGGTTCGGAGCAAGCGAATGTTAGCCAAGAATTTCTAAATCGCGATCAAATTTCAGTCAAGGGTCAAAAATGGCCTCTGAAAGACAACCCACTTTTTCAAGAAGTCGTGGCGCTAGGCGAACCGCTAGGCATAGACGAGACCGCAAATGATCCCTATTTTGTCAAAGGTCAGATCAAGGAGTTAGCAAAAAGTTGTGAGATTGTCTCTTGGTTACTCGTGCCCATCATTTATCAGGGCCGTTTGTTGGGGATGATCGAATTGCATCATTGCGAGGGTGCGGCGATCCACTGGCGGGCGGAAGATGTGGCGCTGGTGGGGGCGATCGCCGTGCAAGTCGGTGTCGCGTTAATCCAAGCCGAAGCCTATACCAACCTCGAAGCCGTTAACGAACAATTGGCAGCCCTTGACCGTACGCGTTCCAACTTGGTTGCCATTACAGGCCACGAATTGCGGACACCCCTTTCAACCATTCAGGTTTGTCTAGAAAGTCTCGCCAGCGAACCTGATATGCCAGAAGAGCTGCGCAAAGTGATGCTGGATACCGCGCTGCAAGATGCTGAACGACTGCGGACGCTAGTTCAAGATTTTCTAACCCTGTCTCGTCTCGAAAGTGGCCGAATCGAATGGACAATCGAACCTTTACTGCTGAATGAATGCGTGGAATTGGGCTTAAGTCATCTCCGGGCGCGACGGCTCCAGAGTGGCGGGCAGCCTTTGCCGACTTTGGTTAATGAAGTTCCGCAAGATTTACCCCTCGTCCAAGCAGATGGTGAATGGCTCGTCGAAGTGATCGCGAAATTGTTAGACAATGCCTGCAAATTTACCGAATCGTCTGGTCAGGTGGCGATCGCCGTAACAAACAAAACAGAAACAGAATTCACTGTTAGCGTGATAGACAACGGGCGTGGCATCGAACCAAACCGTCTTGAAACCGTATTTGATCGCTTCTACCAAGAAGAAGGAGCCTTACGTCGTAGCGCAGGCGGTACTGGTTTAGGTTTAGCCATTTGTCGGCAAATTGTCTCCGGCTGGCAAGGCAAAATTTGGGGTGAATCCGCAGGCAAAGATCAAGGCGCAATATTTTCGTTTACCGTACCGATTTTTGATGAAGTAGAGCAGTTTATGCCCGCAAAGCCGCCGACACCAAAAGTTTTGCCAAGACGACGCAGTACCCGCCGCAAAACAACAAAATCAAGAAAAACAACGTAGCTTTTTCTCTAAATTTGATAATACAAAAAAGGTGAATCGCAACCAATTAGCTCATTCTGAGCGCAACAAACAGCAACGTAACGCGGCCACTTATCAAAAATTTTGTCTAAAATAGACAAAATTTTGCTGGAGACGGAAATCACTGTGGACGAGCTACACTCAGCCCTCGCATTGGCCACCGACGAAGAGCTACAACATCTATCACAAATTTTGTTTAGTCGTAAGTTTAATCCGCTGGATTATCTGCAAACGCCAGAACCCGTTTTTATCCAAAATCAACACCGCGATCGCCAAATCGAGAGTATCAAACATCGTTTTCGTTATCTCGCGGCAGACGGGGTCACTGTACTACGCCGCAAAAGTGATGTCCTGAGTTATCGGCAAATTTTGCTGCGTGTTTGTCAGTTTTTGCGCTTACCCGGTGGTGTGGGCTTGTCAACAACCGATTTAGAAGCAGAGATTTTCCTGCACCTCACTGGCAAAGCGTGGCATAAACTACCCCAAGCTGAAAAAAAGGACTTGCTTGATCGTGTCCAAAAATCTTTGAGTAAAGCAGATTTACCGGAGCCATTGCCCGTCCAGCTACAGCACAATCCTTTCAAAATTTTCCTCAAAGGCGGCAGCACGATCGCCATGAGTACCGTTTTAAAATCAGCATTGCTAAATAATATTGCGCGGCAATTTGCCATTCACTTCACGTCCTACCAAGTTGCGAAAGTTGCGGTCAAGAGCGGCACAGGAAAATTAGCATCTGTCCTGTCGGCGCAAGCGGCGAAAAAAGGCATGGCCACAACAGCTGTACGCTATGGCGCAATGCGGAGTGCTTTTGGGATGGTGGTTCCAGCGATGTGGGGCTGGTTTCTCGCTGACTTGGGTTGGCGAGCAATTTCAACCAATTATGGCCGAGTCATCCCCACTGTCATTACCATTGCGCAGATTCGACTCACTCGTGAAGAAGCGGCTTGGCAAGAAAACTAGGTTCATATTGCTTGCGTCAAAATTAGCCCAAAATAATCTTGGCGATCGCCCCACATTTTCACCGTTTTTAAACCTTGCTGTTTGAGATAATTCTGCAATTGTTGTAGATCAAACTTGCGAGAAATCTCTGTCAACATGCTTTCTCCAGCGGTAAATTCGATAGTTTTGTTTAAGACTGAAAAATGTACCGCTTGAGTTTGCTCGCAATCTAAATACATCTCGATTTGACGTTGATCGGTGTTGTAAATGGCACGGTGGGCAAAGTTTTTAGTCTGAAAATTACCGCCATAGCGTTGATTGAGATGAGTCAACATATTGAGATTAAAAGCCGCTGTAATCCCAGTGCTATCGTTATAAGCCGCTTCGAGAACTGCGGTAGATTTATGACGATCAACCCCCAGCAAAAAGTAATCACCAGAGCGCAACGACTGCCGAGTCTGGGCAAAAAACTGATCGCATTCTAATGGCGAAAAATTGCCTAAAGTACTCCCCAAAAAGATCAGCATTCTCGGTAAATTGCCTGCATCGGGTAAGTGGGCGATCGCCTGCTCATAAGTCCCAATTAGACCCGTTACCGAAAGCTTGTCATATTCCCGCAATAGTCCCTGCGCCGCCAGTTCCACAATACTTGCGCTCACATCCACCGGCACATAATCAAGCTGCCCAAACGGCTGATAAGCATCCAACAAAAAACGCGTTTTTGTCGAGCTACCACTCCCCAATTCAATCAATTCTGCATTACCCGTTGTCGCTGCAATTTCTACCGCAAATTTCCGTAAAATCTCCGCCTCAGTCCGCGTCGGATAATACTCAGGCAATTCGCAGATCTGCTCAAACAAAGCCGAGCCAGCAGCATCATAAAAATAGCGGGGAGAAATTGTTTTTGGAGTCTGTCGTAACCCCTGCAAAAAAGCATCGCCCGTCTCTGCCAAATTTTCCTTTTCTAGCAAATAGACAAGTTGCAGTTGCTGTGTCGAAGTTGCCAACCCAGTCATAAAATATCGTCCTGAAATTTTGTTTGATATATTGTGCCTGAAATTTCAAATTTCGGACAAAACGGCTACATTTTTCTGCCGACGTAACATCCAGCCACTAAAAATGGTTACAAAACGCGCAACACCCCTCAACTCAAAAACAAATAAGCTAAAGTAGGGACGTCGGTTTGGTACAAAATTCATGCGGAAATTGCTCATCTCCCTGCTGTTCATTGTGGGTCTGGGTTTAGCTTTGTTCAAGATGCCCACCTTAGCGACCCAAGGGAATTATGATTCTGTGGTGGTTGATTTTCGAGAAGATGTGAGCGAGGCAGATATCACTAGATATGTTGATGATCTGACTCAAAAATATGATGTAGAAGCGAAATTAAATAGCGAATTTTCCCTTGGTGATCACATTTATGTGTTGACAGGCAATGCGCCTCGTTTGCTGGATGAACTAAAAAAATCTGACCTAACCAAATCAACAGAATATATCGAACCGAACTACATTTATCGAGCTTACGCAGTCCCCAACGATCCTGATTACAGCAAGCAGTGGAACCTCCGCAGCATTAACGTAGAGCAGGCTTGGACAGAGAATAAGGGCGAGGGCGTCACTGTCGCGGTGATTGACACTGGCGTGAGTGATGTGCCGGATTTTGACCAAACAGAATTTACGAAAGGCTATGATTTTGTCGGCGATCGCCCCGAAGCTAACGATGATGTCGGTCACGGAACCCACGTTGCAGGCACAATTGCCCAGTCCACCAATAACGGCTACGGTGTCGCAGGGATTGCTTACAAAGCCAAAATTATGCCGATCAAAGTCTTAGCAGCAAACGGCGGCGGCACTATCGCAGATATTGCCGAAGGCATCCGCTTTGCCGCAGATAACGGCGCAGATGTAATCAACATGAGCTTAGGTGGCGGTGGTTCCAGTCACTTAATGCAAGAAGCTATTGATTACGCTTACAAAAAAAATGTGGTCATTATCGCCGCAGCCGGAAATTCGAGCCAGAATTCAGCTTCCTATCCCGCGCGTTACCCGAAAGTAATTGGCGTTTCTGCTATCGATTCCGCTGGTGCAAAAGCTCCCTACTCTAACTTTGGTGCAGGCGTTGATATTGCCGCTCCAGGCGGTGCAGAATCTGGCGGCATCCTTCAAGAAACTATTGATCCTGATTCTGGCCAACCCATTTTTGCTGACTTCAAAGGAACCAGTATGGCAGCGCCCCACGTCGCAGGCGTTGCAGCCATGATTAAAGCAGCTGGCGTCGAGGAGCCTGCTGAAATCCTGCAAGTGCTTAAGCAGTCCGCTCAAACTATCGAGAAAGATCCTTTCAACCATTACGGTGCAGGCTATCTCAATGCGGGTGAAGCGGTTCGAGAAGCAGTCAAAGGCCAAATTACGTTCAAAGATTTCTTTCGTTGGTTACGGGACAATGGCTATCTCAGTCCTCGTTTTTGGATCGACGGCGGCACGATCGCCCTTCTACCCAAAGTCGCGATGGTATTGGGGTCTTATTTGCTCGCCTTTTTCCTACGCAACTACTTTCCTTTTGCTTGGAGTTGGTCGCTCAGCAGTGGCCTAATTATGGGTAGCTCAGGCTTGTTTTTCCTTAAAGGCTTTTACATTTTCGATCTATCCCAAGCTCCTTTTAGAGTGTTGGGTAGCTCCCTGCCAGAAATCGGCAATGCTCTGAACGGCAGCGCTGCTCTAAATCCAATTTTCGCCAGTGTGTTGATTCCATTTGGTCTACTGATTTTGATCGCTGGCACAGAAATCGGTAAACGCTTTGGGGTTGGCCTCAGCCTCGGTGTCGCTTCTTGTCTATTGGTTAATGCTTTTGTTTCACCGATGGTCTGGGGGTTGGGTTCAGGTATATTTGCCCAAGGATTCTTAATTGTGAATGCTGTGCTCTGTTTCGCTCTCGCTAAATTGATGTTGAAAGAACCTGCTACAGCAATTTGATAACGAGTTTTGCCTAATTTGAATCAGCAGCTTAGTTCCAAATTAGGCAAAACGTTCCGTCAATAACTCTCGGATGATCGCTTGACCTGCTTCGAGAGGCACAGCTTTATATTTACCAGCTTCTGTTTTTGTGACTAACGGGCGATCGCCCCTAAATTTCCCATTATTTATAATGTTGTCACAAGATTAAAATCAAGACTAAAGCTTTTTATAAAGTTCTAAAAAAGTAAGGTAATTACTACTTTTTTTTGAAACTTTGTATGAAATTTTTAAGTGATCGAGAGCTACTGTTTTTGATAAAAATTTTCAGCAAAATATAGCGCAATCCAAAGATAAAAGATGCGCAAATACTATCGTTACTATTTAGTTTTCAAAATCGTTAAATATTGTTTTTAGGTTACCATTTCAAGACGGCTGCTTCTGCGCCTTCTTCACGACGAATTTTGCTATCTTTTTCGAACCATTGAATGATTTGTTGATAGCTGAGATCTTCTACTTTGCAGTCGAGATCTTTAGCAATCATCATCAGTAAGCGTTGAGAAGAAATGGTAAGTCGAGCAAGAAATTTTTCTGGGCTAGTCAGTAATGCGGCATCGACACTTAGTGACTCTTCGGTTGTCAGAAATTGTTGTTGGTTCATTATTGATCAAAAAAGTTATTAGGAGAATGGTTGTCGTTCTTTGGTTATAGCAAGAAATTGACAGCGATCGCCACTAGCTTAATCAAGATTTTTAGAGCGGTATCTAACACAGAATTTTTCGCTATCCATTCTTGATTTTATTAAATTTGAAATCTGCAATTTGTTTTCTAAATAATTTGTTTTTTATTAATTTGTTTAATAGTTTCCCGCAGATTTCCTATTTGTTTTGGCTTCATTTCGAAGAGGTACAGTTTGGAGGAAACTATTTTTTGTAATGAAGTATATTACAGAAAATTTGCACTGCTGGTGCGGAGGTTGCGTGGCGATCGCCCTTCAGCCCACAATGGAATCGTTGTTTGCTTCCCTAGAGATCATTGCTATTGAAACGCCTCAAGCCCAATTTTTGGACATTGCTAACGCTGGCGATCGCCACTTTAATTGCGATTCCGATTCTGTTTGTACTGAGTAGTATTTTTGCGGATTCTGGAGATGTCTGGCGTCATTTAGTAGAAACGGTTTTAAAGCGATATGTCACGAATTCTCTGTGGCTGATGCTGGGTGTAGCCGTGGGCGTCAGCGCTTTGGGCATCTCGACGGCATGGCTCGTGACGATGTG
Source organism: Limnothrix sp. (assembly GCA_049644465.1). GTDB lineage: Bacteria > Cyanobacteriota > Cyanobacteriia > Cyanobacteriales > MRBY01 > MRBY01. Next base: position 43,049 of record JBARRZ010000041.1, on the reverse strand, counting down.
CCAATTTCCGGGCAAAAAGTTTTGGGAAGTTGCCCTGTTGTTACCCCTCGCGGCTCCGGCCTATTTGTTGGCCTATATCTATACTGATTTGCTGGATTATTACGGCTGGGTGCAACGTTTATTGCGGAGTTGGTTTGGCTGGCAGTCGGCGCAGGATTATTGGTTTCCCGATGTGCGATCGCTGGGGGGTGCAATTATTATGCTGATTTTGGTGCTGTATCCCTACGTTTATTTATTGGCGCGAGTTTCATTTTTAGAGCAATCCGCCACAACCCTCGAAGCCAGCCGGGCACTAGGCTGTACGCCATGGGAAAGTTTTTGGGCGATCGCCTTACCCCTAGCCCGTCCAGCCGTTACCGCAGGCTTAGCCCTAGCTTTAATGGAAACCTTAAATGACTTTGGCACGGTGCAATTTTTTGGCGTTGAAACCTTTACGACAGGCATCTATCGCACTTGGTTTGGCCTCGGCGAACCCGAAGCCGCAGCGCAACTAGCCGCCATCTTGATGCTGTTTATTGCCGCCTTACTTTTACTCGAAAAATGGTCTCGGCAACAAGCGAAATACTACCAAACTAGCAACAACTACGCGAAGCCAAATCCTTACGCACTAAGCGGCTGGCGATCTATTTTGTCAATTCTCATCTGCACTCTGCCAATCATCTTTGGTTTCGTTATTCCAGTCGGCGTTCTCCTTTCCATGGCGATTAATCGTCCCCAAGCAAAATTTCGTTTAGAATTCTGGGAATTTGCCCAGCACAGTTTTATTCTCGCCACATTAACTGCCTCATTGGCCGTTGTCATCGCGCTCATTCTCGCCTATGGTCAACGGCTGAATCAGAGTATCACCATGCGTTTTGGCATTCGAGTTGCAGCATTAGGTTATGCCATTCCCGGCTCAGTGATCGCCGTCGGTATTCTCATCCCCATCGGTAAACTCGATAATGCGATCGCCAACTTTTTTCAAACACAATTCAACATGTCCACAGGCTTGCTGCTGAGCGGCACCATTTTTGCCCTCATCTTTGCCTACCTAGTCAGATTTTTAGCCGTATCCTTTGGCGCAGTAGAAACCAGTCTCGGCAAAATCAAACCAACCCTCGACGACGCCTCCCGTAGCCTCGGTTCTTCCCCCATCGAAACCCTGCTTCAAGTCCACACTCCCCTCATGTGGAGCGGTTTATTGACCGCAACGATGCTGGTCTTTGTCGATGTAATGAAAGAATTGCCCGCCACACTCGTTATTCGCCCCTTCAATTTCGATACGCTCGCCGTCAAAGTTTATCAATATGCTTCAGACGAAAGACTAGTAGAAGCCTCCGTTCCAGCCCTAGCGATCTTGGTTGTCGGCCTAATTCCAGTCATTTTTCTAAGCTGGCAAATTGCCCATGCCCGCGACGAACAAGCTTAAAAAAATGAGGCTTCTTTCTGGCTAAATGAGCGAGACACAATGTTTGATCGCAATTTTTTTATCAAAATCGACTTTCATCACCAAATTAATTCTGATTTTCTTTAAATTCTGACCCTAGCCAGAGGATTTTCAGTAATAAAGCCAAATATAGTGAGATAGCAGTTGAAGAGAGCTTTTTATGTATCGATCTGTCTGGTGGCGATGGGGTAGCACAGTCGTAACTGTGGCAGTAGTCAATTTTTCTGGGTTGTCGCTCCAAGCTCAAGAAGAAGATATTCTTGTTAATCCGTCTGCACCAGTTGTGACAAATACGGCTCAAAGTGAATTGTTATTTGCGGATATTTTGGTGCGGGGCCAACCAGTGTTTCAGGTGGGTAGTGTCGGTAATTTGAGCGCAACGGATCGAGCCCAAATTATCAATCGGCGAATTGCGGGTTTGGTCAGTCAGGGTCAGGTGCCGGATGCAGTGACGGTGAAGCTGAGTCAGGCGCAAGAGGTTGCGCTTTTGCAGGTGAACAACCGTGTTTTGATGACGGTGACTCAACAAGATGCAACGGACTTTGATATTTCAGTGGAGACTTTGGCGAAGGAATGGAGCCAAAGTCTAAATAAGTCTCTGATTAAACCAGATTTGATTGTCGATGTGGTGCAACGTTTAGACGGGACAGCACGCCAATTAACGCGTAATTTTCTCAATCATTTGCCTTCGATTTTGGGGGCTGGTCTGATTGTGATTATCACTTGGGTGGTGGCGAAAGGGGTTCAACGGGTTGCGCGTCTGTGGGCGGAAAAAACGGATGGCGATCGCAGCACAGAAATTCTCATCGGGCGATTGTGTTATGGCGGTGTGTGGGTCATCGGTAGCGTGGTTACATTCGGTGTGCTCGGCCTAGATTTTGCGACGCTCTTGGGGACATTGGGTCTGACTAGTGTGGCGATCGGTTTTAGTTTAAAAGATGTTTTAAGTAACTATATTTCTGGTGTAATTTTGCTCGCTGCGCGACCTTTTAGCATTCGTGACCAAGTCCGGATTGATGAATACGAAGGCACAGTGGTACAGATTCAGTTACGAGCAACGACGATCCGCACCTACGATGGCAGGCTGGTTTATATCCCGAATCAGGAGGTTTTCCAGAGCAGCATCACTAACAATACGGCTTCGCCCATTCGTCGTAGTGATGTGATTGTGGGCGTTGATTATGGTGCAGATCTCAGTCATGCTAAAGAAGTGATCCAGACGGCTTTGGCAGAGGTTTTGGAGTTAGAAACGGAACCTGCGCCGTTGATCTTAGTAGAAGAATTGGCGGCCAGTACGGTGAATTTAAAGGTGCAGTTTTGGGTGAATTCTCGTCAACAATCTTTTATGCAAGTGACTTCAATGGTGACGCAAACGATCAAAGAACAATTGCAAGCGGCGGATATTGAAATGCCAACGGATATTTATACACTCATGTTTCAAAATAATGGCCCGATCCCAGTGAAAGCCTCTGTGCTGCAGGAAAATACCTCGGCGATTGTGGCGGAACAATAATGAATAAAGTTTCTGTTCGAACGATAAAACAACAAATTCAAATGTGGTTCGGCAAAACAACGGTAGCGGAGACGAGGGATGATTTGATCTCGCTGCCTGATGTTTTGCAAAATCAGCTCATTCAAGAAATCCGGGCGCTGTCTAGTCCGGAGGCTTATCAGGTATTTGTTCGTGAGGAGTTAGATCAGGCGATCGCCGCGTGGCAAGAAAATTTAGATGCGCCGAATAGTTTGGTGTTCCTCGGTAGTCCAGTCGAGGCGATCGCCGAAGTTCTCAACGACAGCATGGAGCCGTGGCAATACGAAGGGATCGAGGTGATCACCCCCCTATCTTGCGTGACTCGCCCCAAAGATTCTCTCAAACTAACAGAGCAATTTAGTACAGCCCTAAAGCCCTACGTACAGCTCAATTCTGAAAATCAAACCAGCACCGATGAAGAACTCGACAGCGACGATCTAGACATTCGCAAAACCGTAGTGGTCATTCCTTGTCTAGAAAAATGCTTTTTACGCTGCATTGGTGGTTGGGAAAGCATTGAATATTTACGCGATATGGCCATTAAGCACAACGATTGTTTTTGGGTCATCGGCTGTAGCCATTGGGCATGGGGCTTTTTAAACTTTGTCTGTCAAGTCAGTGCCTACTTTAGCGAAATTAAATCATTGCCAAAACTAGACGGGGAAATGCTCAGAGAATGGCTCAACCCTGTTGTCAAAACAATGATCGCGACCAAGGAAGATGCTGATCAAGAAGATAGTTCGCAAGATTATTGGAAATCATTAGCAGACCGAGCCTTAGGTGTGAGCACGATCGCCGCGAGCTTGTGGTTACAAAGTTTGCGAGTAGAAGAAAATTTGATGGCAGCAGCAGAAGAGGAAGATCAGCAAGATTTGAGCAATTTGCACTTAGGGGAAACTCCCCAAGAATCTCAAGTAATTACCTTCCAAGAGGTGAAGCCCTCTTTACCAAGCTTGCCGATCTTAGAAAGTGGCGATCGCTATTTATTACATTCTTTATTAATTCACGGACAAATGACCCGCGCCCATTTAGCCTTTAGTTTAGGTCAGCAAGAAAATCAGATTCAGTCGCAAATACAAGCCCTTTTACGAGCAGGTTTGTTAGAGCGAAAAAACGGCGAACTGTTAGTGAGTTCGTCCCATTATGTCAGACTAAAAAATGAACTTGGCAACAATAATTTCTTTGTAGGAGACGATTAATGCAACACATATCGATGATCGACTCCGACCATATTTTATCGCTGCTCCACCACGGACTACTCATCGCGCAAGCCGAGGCGGAAAAAGAAGAGAGCTTACCGGAGCGTCTCCTTACAGATATTACCTTTCGTAAGATTCTGCGGGCCACCATTACGATAATGATTGCCTACAGTAGCTTTTTCCTGATTCAAGCCATTACGAATTGGTTATCAGAACGGGTTGCTCGTCGGTTTCGCCTATTAATTAAACAGGCATTACCTTTCTGGAAAGCTTTCATTCTGATCGCTTCTCTATTTTCTCTAATCAATCTCTTTTTGGATCTTTCGCCATCCAATGTTTTCGCTCTAACTGGAACCATTGCTGTTGCCCTTGGTTTCGCGTTCAAAGATTATGTTAGTTCTGTGATTGCAGGGATCATTGCACTGTTTGAAGCGCCTTATCGAATGGGCGATCGCATCAAAATTGGTGACTATTACGGAGAAGTTGTTGGCTATGGTTTACGGGGGATTCAGATTCAAACCCCAGACGATAACGTAGTAACCATTCCGCACAATAAAACATGGACAGATGCTATTTCTAATGCTAATACAGGCAAGTTAGAAGCTCAGGTTGCGACCAGTTTTTACTTCGCTCATAACGCTGATACAGAAAAAATTATTTCGATTTTGTACCAAGCTGCCCACAGTAGTAAATACACTCAATTAAAGCTACCAATCATTGTGGTGATGGATGAGCAATTTTGGGGGACACAGTTCAAATTACGCTCTTATCCGATGGATGCTCGTGATGAATTTATTTACAAAACAGACTTAATTCGTCGGGCAAAACATGCTTTTAAACGTCATGATTTACCTTATCCTTTAGCTGCTAGAGCGTCAGAGCGAGAAGCACAGTCAAATTCTCCGATGACAGATTCACCGCCACCGATGGTTTAAGATCTATTTTTTGATTTGACTGTGCATATTTGACTGTTTATAAAATAGCTGTTTTAAATACTACTTAAAACAGCTGCATCAATCCAGTCCTTTAAAATATCAAAGATACTAGAACCGCCGTTATAAAAAACGTAGATTACAGAAACCATTAGTAAAGCAATTGAAATTGCAAAAACAATGCCGCCAGCACTGATCAGACCGTCTTCTTCTTGGAGGCCAAAGGCAATTAGAAAAACGCTAATTGCCGGCAAGGTATTTGTGCCGGGAATCGGAATCATCATTGAGCTTGCCATCATGGCGATCGCCACTCCCATCACCAATTTTCCACCTGCACTTTGACAGACTATGGGGAAACGCGGGTGGGCGATCGCCTCAATTTTTTTGAGCCACGGCAAACCTTTTTTGAGAATGCCCTGCGCTTTTGCTGTTTTGATTGTTTTTCTTTGCCAAGATTGCGGCAACCACAGCTTTTCTCGGCCCATCATAAGCTGCACAGCCACCACGAAAATCAAAGCACCGAAGGGAATCGAATAACCGGGCGCAGGAATCGGCAAGGCAGACGGAAAGGACAGCAGCAACAAAATAATGCCAAAAACTTTCTCCTCCGCCAAAGCGATCATTTGGGCTAGACTCACCGTTTCGTCACGATCTTCTTCAAAAAAATAACGCTGTAGTTCTTTCGAAAGGCGAGCCATATCTGTTCATCCAAATCAAGTGATCAGCTACTGAGAATAACTTAAATCTCGTCCATTTAGGCGATCGCCTGCCATTCCAAAATTACAGAAACAGGGATTTTTAGCGTCACAGCTTGCTTCGTCGGTAGTTCTAAAATAATCGGCTCATCCGTCGGCAATAACGGCAAAATCTCCGTCACATCGTATTGTCCAACATTTGGTGCTGGCGCTTGTTCCGCAAACTGGTCAGAAACTTGAAAATCTTGCCCTGTCCTCGTTCGCACAATTAAATCTGCCGGATGTTTAAACTCAACCTGATCAGGAAAACCAACTAGCCGCAGTTGAACATTACTCACCCGCTCACCCGCCACTTTCTTGAAAACCACAATTTGCCATGGATGACGATCAATATCGCGGAGCGATTGCCGTGACTGATAAATCATTTCCCCCGGCACAAATTCATGTTGGCGCAGATCGGCCAAACTCGGCTGTATCCAAATAGTGTTTAGGCAAACAAACAAGCCCAGCACTAAGCAAAACGAGCTAATAACTTTTTTGAGCATCACTGTCTAAAACTTTAATTATCTCAATTTAGTCTAAATAATAAAAATTGGTCTGAGAGTTGCCGCAATAAAATCGGCAATAAAAAAGGGGGCGATCGCCCCCTGATTTCTTATGAAAAATATTGTTGTATTACAAATTCAACTCAATTGAAACTTATCTATAGATTATTTCGCTGATTCTTCTACCGTAAGTTCAGGGAATTTCTCACCGAAATAGTTACCAAGCAAAGTGCTTGATACAGACATGATGAAAGGTGCAGCCAAGAAAGCAATCAAACCACTTACTTGGAATCCTGGAGTGACCAAAGAAGCTAACCAGAAACACAGTCCATTAACCACGACAGAGAAAACACCCAGAGTTAAAAAGTTAACTGGGAGTGCCAAGATCGAAAGCGCAGGCTTAATGAAAGCATTAACTAAACCAATAACCACACCAGCTACTAAAGCGGCAGGGAAGCTAGCCAAGTTTACACCCGGGAAAATGATATCCACGACCAGTAAACTTAGTGCTGTAGCAAGTAGTGTTAATAGACTGCCTAACATAATTATTTCCTCTAATTTCTTAAATTACTTTTTTGCTTTAATTTTTCGTGCTCTAGATAGGCACAAAACAAAAATCAATTTTTTATTCCTCTATATCATAAATAGAATGAGCGAATTATTCATGACTCAAGTGGAATAGATCTGAATCAACCGATTTAAATAAAAATGTATTCCCTTGGTGTACTTCTCTAGAAAGATGCTGATTTTCACAATATTTGTAATGATTAAAAAGTAAATTTTAATTATTTATTTTTATGAAATTACTTAAAATTATCGCTTCAATCGTGATTCCCCCAGTCGGTGTTTTCTTGACTACTGGCGTTGGCGCACCTCTCATTATCAATATTTTATTGACGCTGCTTGGTTGGGTTCCCGGCATCATTCATGCGCTCTGGATTCTCTCTAAAGAACCTCAAAGTGCTAGCACCTAAGCGCTAGAAATTCTCGAAACCTTCAGTTCGAAATCAGGCACTGGATGATTTAAATAGGGCTCTAATAGGCGTAGGCAAACTCTGAGATCACAGCCTAAGCGGGCCCTCGTGCCAACAGAAGAAGATAGCTATACAAAAAATTTTACTCAGAAAATTATCGATACTCTGGCGGCGATCGCCCCGCATACCAAGTTCGCTGCGGCTCATTAAAACTAAATTATCGGGATGGCGGGATTCGAACCCACGACCCCCTCGTCCCGAACGAGGTGCGCTACCAAGCTGCGCTACATCCCGAAAAGCGTTTCTATCCTAACATAGGGCAAACATTGCTAGGATACAGAATTACGCGTTTATTTAGCAAAAATTAAGGAGCGATCGCCGTGGCGGTGAAACCAGACTGGCTAAGAGTAAAAGCCCCTCAATGGCAGCGGGTCGGTAGTGTCAAAGAAATTCTGCGCGATCTCAGCCTCAATACCGTCTGCGAAGAAGCATCTTGCCCGAATATTGGCGAATGTTTCAGTGCTGGAACCGCGACGTTTTTGATCATGGGGCCAGCCTGTACCCGCGCTTGCCCCTACTGCGATATTGATTTCGAGAAAAAGCCCCAAGCTCTTGACCCCCAAGAACCCGAAAACCTCGCCGAAGCCGTCCGTCGCCTCAAGCTCAACCACGTTGTGATCACGTCTGTGAACCGTGATGATCTACCAGATGGTGGTGCGAGCCAATTTGTGAAATGCATTCAGCGCACTCGCGATTTGTCGCCCAACACCACAATTGAAGTACTCATTCCCGATCTCTGCGCTAATTGGGATGCTCTCGAAACAATCCTCAAAGCTGAACCCGAAGTTCTCAACCACAACACCGAAACTGTACCTCGTCTTTACAAACGCACCAGACCCCAAGGTGATTACGGGCGATCGCTTGACTTGTTACGTCGTGCTCGTGTGTTGACACCGTGGGTTTATACAAAATCTGGCATTATGGTCGGCCTAGGTGAAACCGACGAAGAAGTGCGCCAAGTAATGCGTGATCTGCGAGAAGTCGATTGCGACATCATCACCATCGGCCAATATTTACAACCCACTCAAAAACATCTCGGCGTCAAGGATTTTGTCACTCCCGAGCAATTTTCGGTATGGCGAGAATATGGCGAATCGTTAGGCTTTTTGCAAGTGGTCTCTAGCCCACTCACTCGTAGTTCGTATCATGCCGAACAAGTACGCGCGCTGATGCAAAGTAACCCTCGCCAAAAAATATAAAATCCGGTCCAAAATGGAACGTCCAATTTATCTCGACAATCATGCCACAACACCAGTTGATCCAGTGGTGCTGGCAGCGATGTTGCCGTATTTTACGGAGCAGTTTGGCAATCCGGCGAGTGCAGGGCATAGCTACGGCTGGGAAGCGGCGGCAGCAGTCAATTATGCGCGAGAAATCATTGCAGAAAGTATTGGCGCAATCCCTGAAGAAATTGTTTTTACTAGCGGCGCGACAGAAGCAAATAATTTAGCGATCAAAGGGGTTGCAGAGGCTTATTTTTCGCAGGGCAAACACATCGTTACGGTGCAGACTGAACATCGAGCCGTGCTGGATCCTTGTGCTTATTTGGAAACGCTGGGTTTTGAGGTGACTTATTTGCCAGTGAAACTGAATGGTTTGATTGATTTAGCCACTTTGGAGAAGGCAATTCGTCCTGATACAACGCTAGTTTCGGTGATGGCGGCGAATAATGAAATTGGTGTGTTGCAGCCGATTGAACAAATTGGCAGCATTTGCAAAGAAAAGCAGACTTTATTTCACTGTGATGCAGCTCAGGCGATCGCCAAAATCCCTATTAATGTCCACACCCAAAATATTGATTTGTTGTCTATTACTGCCCACAAAATCTACGGGCCAAAAGGAATTGGCGCATTGTACGTTCGTCGTAAAAATCCACGGGTGGCGATCGCCGCTCAACTACACGGCGGTGGTCAAGAACGAGGCCGACGCTCCGGCACTTTATACACTCCCCAAATTGTTGGCTTCGGTAAAGCAATCGAACTGGGTTTAGCCCAAATGGACGCAGAAAATCAGCAGATTAAAATGCTGCGCGATCGCCTCTGGTCACAGCTCAAAAACATTGCAAACATTCAACTCAACGGTGATCTCGACCAGCGATTACCCCACAATCTCAACGTCAGCTTTACCAGTATCGACGGGGCTGCTCTCCTGCTCGGCTTAAGATCGACCGCCGCCCTTTCTTCCGGTTCCGCCTGTTCTTCCGGGAAACCCTCCCATGTCCTGAGCGCCCTTGGCCGTTCAAAAGCCCAGAGTGGCGCGTCCTTACGCTTTGGTCTCGGAAGGTTCAACACCATTGCACATATAGATCAAGTCGCAAAAGCCGTGCAAGAAACAACGACAGCCCTCACACAAATCCGTATCAATACCTAGCGAAAATGATCCAAAAGGAACACTTGGCAGTAACATGGTTTGTTAGGTGATTGCATACATCCCGCTAAACATTCAATAATATTTAGCCCCAGACTTTTTTCTCTTGCACAGCGTGCACCGGAAAAACCCGCAGATCTTCGTTTCTTGTTGCGGTATCAAATAAATACGACTATCTCAACAAATACAAGATCCGGCGATCGCCACCCCTTACACATTCACCCGACAAAACTAGACCATTGTCCGCGGTGAAGCCTGCGAGAAACAAGAAATAGTACAGACTAGTTTCAAAGCATTTTGACCACAAGAACTTATCACAGTCAGGTTTTTCAGCATTAAGCGAAAAAAATCGAGGAATTTGAATGCCAAAGCAAATAATCATTGCAGAGCAGCATCAGATTGCTGCCGTTTTTTGGGAAGACCAAATCCAAGAAATCGTCGTTTCTACCGGAGCACAACAAGTTGGAGATATCTATCTCGGCAGCGTTGAGAATGTCATTCCCGGCATCGATGCCGCCTTTATCAATATTGGCGACTCCGAAAAAAATGGCTTTATCCACGTCAGCGATCTTGGCCCTGTCCGCCTCAGAAAAAATTCTAGCTCCATCACCGAACTCCTAGAGCCACAACAAAAAGCGCTCGTTCAAGTGATGAAAGAGCCTACAGGCAATAAAGGGCCTCGGCTCACCGGCAATATTACCCTGCCCGGTCGTTACGTCGTTTTGATGCCCTTCGGTAAAGGCGTTAACCTCTCTCGCCGCATCATGGACGACGGAGAACGGAGTCGTTTGCGCGCACTTGCCGTACTCATGAAACCTCCCGGCATGGGTTTGCTTGTTCGTACCGAAGCCGAAGGTACAGACGAAGACGCCATTATCGACGACTTAGAATCCCTTAAAAAACAGTGGGAAGCGATCCAGCAGCAAGCCAATTACGGCCGTCCCCCCATGCTGATCGACCGCGATGACGACTTTGTCCAGCGGGTTTTACGCGACATTTACAGCGACGAAGTCAACCGCATTGTTGTGGACTCTGCCAATAGTCTCAAGCGCGTTAAAAGTCAGTTAATGAACTGGGAAGGTGGCAAAGCACCCGACGGTTTGTTAATTGATCATCACCGTGAAAAACAACCAGTCTTAGATTATTTTCGTGTTAATGCTGCGATTCGCGAAGCGCTCAAACCAAGAGTCGATTTACCATCCGGTGGTTACATCATCATTGAGCCAACCGAAGCTTTGACTGTTGTTGATGTCAACTCTGGCTCTTTTACAAGATCTGCCACTGCCCGCGAAACGGTTCTTTGGACAAACTTTGAAGCGGCGACAGAAATCGCTCGACAATTGCGTTTAAGAAATATCGGTGGTGTCATCGTCGTTGATTTCATCGATATGGACATCCGGCGCGACCAATTAAAGCTACTGGAGCATTTCACTCAAGTACTTAAGGCTGATAAAGCTAGACCGCAAATTGCGCAGCTTTCAGAATTAGGCTTAGTTGAACTTACGCGTAAACGTCAAGGCCAAAATCTATACGAACTTTTCGGTGCGCCTTGTCCCCACTGCAACGGTTTGGGTCATTTGGTTCATTTGCCGGGTGAAGAAGAGCCTGTTGGCTTAGCCACTCATTCGTTGTCGGTTAGTACTCAAAGCACAGCTTCTGCGTCTGATAGTCGTCCGACTTTGGTAAATCGGATTGCACCACCGGTTAATGGACGGGCTGTAGCGAAGGCTAAATCGACTAGCTCGTCGCCGTCTTCGGAAGAGCCTTTGGATCTATTGCACCACCCTGATTATCAGGAGCAAAGCAATAATGGCAATCGCCGCCGTCGCCGCCGAACACCTGAGGTGACAGCAAAGCCAGTACTTCGGGATACGAATGAGCCTGAAAAAGAGGATACTTCTGCTGATTCGAGTAGCGAGGATACTAGTTCGAAGGAAGAATCTGTTGATAATGCATCGAATAGCGGCAATAACAACTCTCGTTATGACCGTCGTGAAAGAGGCCGTTACCGCCGTGAAGAGGTTAAGTCTGAAACGGTTCAGGTCGAGATGACTACGGATGAGCAGAGTATTTATGCGTTAATTGGTGTTTCGCCTTTAGTGAAGCTTAATGATGGTGAAGAGCGAGATCCTCGTTCCACCATCATTAAGGTGATTAGGCCGGGGGAGGCGATCGCCGAACCTGCAACATCGGAGGCAGAAGAGACAGAAGCGGAGCCAGAAAAGACGCCCGTTAAGAAGGTGATTTCTCTAGACAATCGCGCCAAAGATAAGAAGCCAGAGGATGTTGCCGAAACGGCCGAGTCCACAGAAGCGGCTGAAGATTCAACAGCTACGACAAAAGAGAAGCCAACGATTAAATTGATTTCTCGGCGAGCTAAAGATGAATCTAAAGAAGATGAAAACACTGTCGAAAAACCGGAGTTAAAATCAACGGTATCAGAACCTAAGGCTGAATCGAAAGAGGAAGAAGAACAGGTAGCAGAGCCAGAACAAAAAGTAGTACGCCGTCGCCGCCGTCGTCGTTCTTCTGCGACGGATAGCTAAAGATTATTCGTTAAATAATGGTTTGGATTTTTGTATTTTTGGGCAGTGGTAACGTTGCCTTTTTTATTAATTAAAATTTGGTATTTAGGCAAAAGATCATGAGCAATCAGCAATCCACAGCAGGAATTTTACAAGCACTGCAACGTCTAATTGAAATTGTCGCTCAGTTGCGATCGCCTGATGGTGGTTGCCCATGGGATCTCGAACAAACGCCCCAAACCCTGATTCCCTACGTGATTGAGGAAGCCTACGAAGTTGTTCATGCACTACGTAGTGAAGACCAAGAGGCGATCGCTGAAGAATTAGGAGATTTACTCTTACAAGTGGTTTTGCAAGCACAAATTGCCGATGAATACGGCCACTTTAATTTACAAGCAGTGGCGGAAAATATTAGCGAAAAATTAGTCCGCCGTCACCCTCACGTTTTTGGTGAAATCGAAGTCGAAACCGTCGAAGCTGTACGCCAAAATTGGGATGCCATCAAAGCCGAGGAGAAAGGAGAAACTCCCGCAGACGTGAAAAAACTAAGCCGTAAACTTAATCGTTATAACAGCACTTTGCCACCATTGACAGCCAGCATGAAAATGTCGAAAAAAGCTGCTTCAGCAGGATTTGAATGGGAAAATATTGATCAAGTTTGGGGGAAATTCGATGAAGAATTAGGCGAGTTTCGTGAAGCTTTGGCCACAGAAGATCGGGCACATCAAGAAGCAGAATTAGGCGATTTATTATTTACAGTTGTGAATTTAGCTCGCTGGTACGGTTTGGATCCGAGCGAAGCGTTACACGGAACAAACGCACGCATGGTACAGCGGATCACAATGATGGAAAAATTTGCGGGAGATCAGCTCTCTGAATATTCTCCCGACGACCTTGATCAACTTTGGCAGCAAGCAAAAGCCCACTTGAAGCAATAAAACTAAAATTATCTACCTAATTTATAGAAGGCCAAAAAGTATTTTTTAATTGAAACTTTTCGACAAATTCAACATCAATAACTTTAGCTTTTAGTCGGGCGATCGCCTGCCGATCAAATCTAAATTGATCTTTTACTTAATTGCATCTTCAAGAGTGCGTTTGGTGTCATCATCCCCTCGATCTTGAACAAACGACAAAACAATAGGAACGAACTTACTAATCATTTCCGCATTCATGCCTAACTTGCTGAAACCACCCGCAATACTGGCGATCGTACCGAGGCGACTAATATTCGAATCTTTACCAGTAAAAGCCGACGCTAAATCCCCAACTAAACCAGCAACACCTTCATCTTCTGGCGCCTCAGAAAGTAGCATTTCAACAGCGGGAACAACCGCAGCAACCCTTTGAAAAGCCTGGTCATCTAATCTTTCTTTTGCTAACTTCAACAATAGACCGGAACCCCCTTTTGCTTGTTTTTCAGAAACACCGAGGCGGTCCGTGAGCATTTGGACAAGTTCCAGCATAAAATTTTCTCCTAAAATTAATAATTGCTTAGTGAATAAACCATCGTAGTTTAGCTTGTTTACTAGGAAGATAAACTCTAGCAAAAGGTTTAAAGTAGCCTCTATCGGATGACCCTTTTTGGCGCTCAATGCCAGCGTCGCCAATGGAGGGAAACGAGGAAGTACAATAGAAGTTAGTCTACTCACGCAGAATTATTACTTAACGCTCCCCAACATTCATGGCGACAGAATTGCTCACAGAAATCGAAGACGCCGTCCGAGTGCGACGCAACTTCGCGATTATTTCTCACCCCGACGCGGGTAAAACGACTCTCACTGAAAAATTACTGCTCTATGGAGGCGCGATCCACGAAGCTGGGGCAGTAAAAGCTCGACGAGAACAGCGTAAAGTCACGTCCGACTGGATGGAAATGGAGCAACAGCGAGGCATTTCGATCACTTCGACAGTGCTGCAATTTATTTATTCGGGTTATCAGATTAATTTGCTGGATACGCCGGGTCACCAAGATTTTAGTGAAGATACTTACCGGACTCTCGCTGCTGCGGATAATGCGGTGATGTTGGTGGATGGGGCGAAGGGTCTGGAGACGCAAACGCGGAAATTATTTGAAGTTTGTAAGCTGCGATCGCTGCCAATTTTTACGTTTATCAACAAGATGGATCGTCCCGGTCGGGAACCGTTGGAATTGATTGATGAGATTGAGCAAGAACTGGGTCTGGAAACCTATGCGGTAAATTGGCCCATCGGTATGGGCGATCGCTTCCAAGGTGTTTATGACCGTCGTGGGGGAAAAGTTCATCTCTTCCAACGGACTGCTCACGGTACAAAAGCCGCTACTGATACCGTTTATGCTCTTGATGATCCCGTTTTAAAAGAGCTGATTGAACCGGAACTTTACGATCAATTCCAAGAAGAATTAGAAATTCTCGACGAAATTGGGGCAGAGTTTGACATCGAAGCGGTTCATGCTGGTAAACAAACGCCGATCTTTTTCGGTAGTGCCATGACGAATTTTGGTGTGCAGCTTTTTCTTGATGCTTTCCTTGAATACGCTCTCAAGCCTGAACCTCGCGCGTCTAGTCTTGGGGATTTGGAACCGACCTATCCTGAGTTCACTGGGTTTGTTTTTAAGCTCCAAGCGAACATGGATCCGAAACACCGTGACCGGGTCGCTTTTGTGCGGGTTTGTACTGGCAAATTTGAGAAAGATATGACTGTTAGCCATGCGAGAACGGGCAAAACAGTTCGGCTTTCTCGGCCTCAAAAATTATTTGCGCAAGGCCGTGAATCATTAGAAGAAGCTTACGCGGGCGATGTGATTGGTCTAAATAATCCGGGTGTGTTTGCAATTGGCGACACGATTTATAACGGCAAAAAGCTAGAGTACGAAGGGATTCCTTGTTTTTCACCAGAGCTATTTGCTTATCTCAAAAATCCGAACCCGTCTAAGTTTAAGCAGTTTCAAAAAGGCATTAAAGAGCTGCAAGAGGAAGGAGCGGTACAGATTATGTATTCGGCGGATGAGTTTAAGCGAGACCCGATTTTGGCGGCAGTGGGACAATTGCAGTTTGAGGTGGTGCAACATCGTTTGCAGAGTGAATATGGTGTAGACAGTCGTCTCGAACCGATGGGCTACAGTGTGGCGCGGTGGGTACTGAACGGTTGGGATGCTGTCGAGAAAGCGGGCAAGATTTTTAATACTATGGTGGTAAAAGATTCGTGGGATCGTCCGGTTTTATTGCTTAAAAATGAATGGAATCTCAATCAGATTACAGGAGACCATCCGCATCTAAAACTTTCGGCGATCGCCCCGATTGGTTCCGGCGCAAACTAAGTGAACAATTGTTATTTTCTCAACAAAACTTATGGCTATTCAACTCAAAAAAGGCAGCAGCATTTCCCTCAAAAAAGAAGCCCCCGGATTGACCAAAGTCATGATGGGTCTGGGCTGGGATATGGCGACTACTTCCGCTCGCAAAAATTTGTTTAGCTTCCTTAAACCCAGTACAACGGTCGATCTCGATTCGTCGGTGCTTTGTTTGGACAGCCGTGGCAAGCTGAAAAACAACAAGGATTTGGTGTACTACGGTAACCTCACTCATAATTCTGGGGCGATCGCCCACCAAGGCGACAACCTCACTGGCAAAGGCGATGGCGATGACGAGCAAATTATCGTTGATCTAGACAAAGTGCCAGCGAAACTGACCACACTATTATTTGTGGTGAATATCTATAACGGTAAAGAACGCAACCAAGATTTTGGCAGCGTTCGCAATGCTTTTGTACGGCTCGTTGACATCAAAACAAATCGAGAAATTGCCTACTACAAACTCTCCGGCGACACCTATCAAGGCAGCAATGGTCTATTGATGGCAGAATTAAGCCTCGAAGCAAACGGCTGGCAAATGAAGGCGATCGGCGAAGGGTTTGCCGTACAAGATTTAAACGATCTGGCTCTGTCCTACCGCTAAATCCGACAACAATCTTGGCAAGAACAATTACGGATTTTGCCAAATACCTGTCCAAGCTTCGCCACCCACTTCAAGGCCACACAAATCACTAGTTGCTGACAACAGTAACTCTTTTTTTGGTGAAAATAATTTGAGTTCCGCTTGACCACGCAGAGTATCTTTACAGCAAAATTGCAGACCAGTATGAGTCGGTGCTCGTAAAGGTTGTCCCGGCAAATCGGTTGTGCCCGTTAGCTCCACAGCAAAACCCTGATTATTTTGAGCTTGCATTTTCCATGAACCCCATGGTGCAATTTGCCAGTTTATCTTGCTGTTCCACGGGGCAAATTCATAAAAAACATCGCGATGATGAATACCAATTAAGGCGACTTCTTCGGTGTGGTTAAAAATTTGGCGCACACCACCGCCGGCTGTTAATGCCAAATCGGTTTCTTCTTTGAACGCATTGCAATTTAGCCAAAACCATTGCGTCGGGAAAGATTTCCCCCAATTTTTTTCGCAATAGGCTGGCGCGTCTACGAAGTCGTAACGCTGACCTTGCCATTCGATCCAACCAGTACTGAGGCCATGGGCGAGGAGGACTTGCCAACCGGGATCGTAGATCGGCAGAAAAGAGAGCCAATTTGCGGTTGCTTTGGGCGGTATGCCCCAGCCGTAAACGGGACGGGTTTCGTAATGCCACTGACAAACTTCGCCTGTGGCTGGATTGGTGAGACGTCCTTGATTTAGGGTGGTTGTGGCTTGATATCCTTCGGTGATGTGTTTGCTAAAAACGTCCGGGGCCAAAAGTTGGGGAGTCGTGAAATTTGTGGGTTTATTTTGCCAATGTCCTGCGCCGAGGCGATCGCCTGTTGCCCAGAAATGATCTGTATTGGGCAAAGTTCGCCAAAAATATTCATCCTGTAGTCCTAAAATCTGTGCTGCGCCACCGCTATAGGCTTGATTACCAAGCGGATCTTCGATGGAATACATAAACGCAAAGTTATCGTTTAATTCTGGTAGGGTGATGCGAAAATACCAGCCTTCAAAAAAACGTTTCGTTCGGTAATCCCAGTGATAGCCACTGTGAGCGGGTTCGCAAAAATTCATATGTATAGTCAAAGTCAAAAAGCGAGATAAATCTAAACACCATCTTAAGAAAAATTTGAATCTGGTAGTTTGGCCGAAAGTTGTACTTTTTCTAAATCTCGCTTGATACTATGGGATGGTTACAAACCTAAGCTCAAACCAAACGAATACTTTATGAACCTTGACCATGATGCGGTAACGATTACTGAGCAAGTCAAAGAATATCTGGCGTATTGGTTTCAGGTTGGTAAACCTGTAATTTTGCCCAGTGGCGATCGCCAAATTTTACCGAATCCTGTAGTGGTGGGCGATCGCTATTCCGCCGCGTTTGAAGCTTGTTGGCAAGAATTATTGCAACCCCAAAATCGAGATGCTTATCTAGAAGGCACCGATCACACTATCGAATCACTCTTGTCTGGCCGCTGGGATATTTCGTCTTGCGCTCGTTGTGCGATGCCTGTCCCCATTGACAACATTGGCTTAGAAATCGGTTGCCCTTGCGCAGATTTAGACACTTGGCCAAACGTGAATGTGCCAATTCCCCATTCTCTCGAAAAAGCGCGCGATCGCCTAAGCTCGATCCAAACACGGTTACAACGGGGTTCAGCTGGCCTCAATTAAATCATTTTTTTCTTCTTCTTGAGGCGTCCGTACCCGAAAAACATCAATGACTTGGGCTTTGCCCTTGAGCGGCATCGGCCCCCAATGTTCGAAGGTAAAGCGATCGCCTAAATAGTCGTGAGTACTACGGGATAAGAGGATTCGACAATCGACAGGTTGCCGTTCTTTAGCACAAGATTCTAGCCGTGACGCTGTATTGACACTATCGCCAATCACGCCGTACTCCATCCGGTCTCGACCGCCGAGGCTGCCTGCCACAATTTCTCCGGTAAAAATGCCAATACGTAATTTAATTGTGGGTAATTCTTGGCTGCGATAGGTTTCGTTGACATCATCTAAACGTTTGGCGATCGCCGTCGCTGCCGCAACACAAGCTTGGGCATCAGCCGCAATTTCTGCTTCTGTCTCGCGCGGTACGGGCACACCAAAAATGGCAATAATCCCATCTCCAGTGAATTTGTTGACGATGCCGTTGCGTTCTTGTACCTCGTGGGTCACCACTTCCAGCAATTCGTTGAGCCAAACCAGCAACTGTTCTGGGGCCATGGTTTCGGAAATTGTACTAAAGCCCCGCACGTCGAGAAATAACATCGTTGCGGTTAGTGAGCTACCCGCCAAATGCCCGGACGTTAACAAGGTTGAACGTTCTTCCCACAGAGCATTGGCGATCGCCGGTGAAGCATTTTGCCCCAATAATCTCATCACCATTTTTTGCTGACGGAAATCTTGATAAGACTGATACACAATCACCAAACCCATCGCCAACAAAAAACCAATTATCGGTGCGGCGACAGGAATCCAAACAAAATTGCCCAGCAAGAAAAAGCCAGCCCCCCAAAGGCCACAAACCCCCAGCAAAAAACCACCCGCAATAATCACCGGATGACGAAACACCCAACCCACTGTCGCCCCAGCCGCTAACCAACCCAACACCCAAAGCGTTTCTTGCCACTCACGCCAAAAACGAAACTGACGGCGATCGCCCATTGCCGAGTCGAGAATATAGCTCACAATTTGTCCATGCACCGCTACCCCGTCCATCGGCTGACCATTCGCCGCACGGGTAAATGGCGTCACAAATTCGTCCTTCAAACTCGGCGCAGTACTGCCGATGAGGACAATTTTATCTTTAAGCAAATTCGGGTCAAAGTCCCCAGCAAAGACATCTGTAAAAGATAATGTTTGGTCGATGTGGTGGCGATCGCGATACTGAAACAAAATTTGGTAGCCCGCAGTATCGATTTTTTGATAACCACCACTATTCGGGACTAGCGGGAAAAAAGTACTTTGGCCTAATTGCAAGTACTGCGGATCGATGTCACTCGCTTTAGGGAAAATATCTTCTTGATCAGAGAGATAAAACATCGCAAGATTGAGCGCAAAAGAAGGCAAACTTATCCCATCCGAACCGAGAGCATACAGCACAGACTGCCGCATCACACCATCTGGATCTAGCGTGAAATCGTTAAATCCAATTTGCTCTGGATTGATCGCGGGTGGCGCGGGTGTCCCCGTAAAAGTATTGAGATTGCGGATAGCCACAATGTTTGGTTGTTGAAGCTGTTCAACGAGTTGCTCATAACCCGGCTCTACGGGGAAATCTCGATAAACATCAAGGCCAATAACAGCGGGGTCGCCTTTTTGAATATTTTCTAGGGCTTGGGCATAAATGTCATCGGGGAACGGCCATTTTTCCTGCTTGCGTAAATCTTCTTCGCTGATCTCGACTAAAACGATGCGATCATCGGACGGCAATTCGGGTTGTTGGCGAGAAATACGGTTGTAGGCTTGTAATTCTAGTTGCTCAAAGCGGCCTTGTCTTCGTAATTCCAGCACGCCGGCTGTGAGCAGAACTAGGGCGATCGCCAGCAGCAGATTATCTTGATTATTTCGCCAAATCCGTTTTGCCTTGCGCCAAGCCATAAAGTGACAATCTCTTCAGAATACGATTATTACCTTCTCTATTCTCAGGCAACTCCAGAAATACGGCAAAAAATAGCTAAGCCTAAACTGCTTCAATTCCACTTTAATTTGCAGCAACATCGACCAGCATTAAATTCCATTGCCCTTGCTCATTACTCTGGAATGTCACTTGGCCACCATCACCGCGAATCGTCGGATGTTGTACCGAGCCTTTGAGATTAGCCGTCAACAATTGGGCGCGTTGAGATTGGCGATCGTAAACAAAAATATCGGGCTTACCGCGCTCTGTTGAAACGTAAGCTAAAAATTGGCCATCGGCACTGAGAGCAGGCTGATCTTGACTAGAGTCGCGGCGATTGAGGTTTGGCAAACTCACTAATTGATTGTCTTGTAGATCGTAAAGATAAATACTACGGCGTCCGTCTCGCTCTGAGGCAAAGGTGAGATAACGACCATCGCTGCTGTAACTGGGAAATTCTTCTGCAAAATTGCTATTGATGCCTCCAGTGGCAATTTGCGGTTGGTAAAACAAAGCGCGACCACAACTTGTCAGCAAGGTGAAACAAGAGAGGATTGCTGCAATTTTACTGAGACCGTATTTGTTGAAATTGTGCTGTGTCATCTTTCAAGGCTCGTAATCGTGAATCTTGATAAAGGGTGGAGAGATCCTGACTATTTGTGGGCATAACATAACAAGAAGAGATTAAACAACGGCAAAATTATTGATTTTCGATATGAATTGAACTTTTTTAGTGTTGTCTGCGTCTCTCTAGCGTAAATAAAAGATTATAGTGTTCAAGTTTTGGTGTGAGAGGTATTAACTCGTATGAATTTTAAATTTTGGCTCGCGTCACCGTTAGTGGTTTTGGCTGTTGCGATAACGGCTGTGATGACTGGAGAAATGGCCCAAGCAGAGGCTGAACCAACTGTGGCTCAACTGGAGGCGATCGCCAATGCAGCGAATTTTGCGCCGATTGCGACAGAAACAACATTGTCTGAAAGTCCAGAAGCGGTAGACACAACTTCTTTGGCGCAGATTAATAATGTGTTTCAGCTCAGGGATGTAGCGCCTTCGGATTGGGCATTCGATTCGCTCCGTAATCTTGTTGAACGTTATAACTGCATTGCCGGTTATCCAGACGGAACTTTTCGCGGCGATCGCCCCCTCAGCCGTTACGAATTTGCCGCCGGTTTAAACGCTTGTATCGAACAAATTAACCGTCTCATCGTCGATGGCACTGGCGAAGTCGGTAGCGAAGACCTCCGCAGCCTTAGTCGCCTCGTAAACGAATTCGAAACCGAGCTAGCCACCCTTGGCGCAACAGTAGACGATCTCGATGGTCGCCTTGGTGAACTAGAAGATAACCAATTTTCAGCCACAACCAAACTCTTTGGTCAAACTGTTATTGGCATTCAAGGTCGTAATGATAACGATTACACATTTTTCCGCGATCGCCTCAACAACCAAGACGACCAAGTCAACCTCATCACAAACACCCAACTCAGTCTGTTTACCCAGTTCAGCCCTAGAAGTATCCTGCTCACAGGTCTTAGCGCAGGTAGCGGCAGCACGACACCTAGCAACCGGATTTTACAACCCTTCGTTGGTCTCGGTTACGAAGCCGACAGCGGTAACGATATTCGGATCAGTGACCTCACCTACCGTCAACTCGTTTCCGACAAACTGGCTCTCATCGTTGGAACAGAAGGCATCAGCGCAACCAACATTTTCCGTGGTTCCAACCGCGTCCAGAGCGCAGGTTATGGCCCCCTCTCTAGCTTTGCTCAACGCAACCCCATTATCAACATGGGCGGTAGCGGTAGTGGCCTTGGTTTAGACTGGCAAATCGCCAATCGTCTCAGCCTACAAGCCCTATACTCCACTAACTTTGCAAACAATTCTGACTTCGGTGGTTTATTTGGCGGCGATTTTGGTTCCACCACCCTAGGTACACAATTAGTCGTTTCTCCCAGCAGCAGCTTTGATTTATCACTGCAATACATGAATGCCTATTCCCCTTGGGGTACGCTTTCTGGCAATCCAACGCCAACAGGTATTGGTGACGATCGTGTCGCTATTCCCAACTTTGGTACAGGTCGTGCCCCCATTAACACCAACGCTTTCGGTCTGGCTGTCGATTGGCGAGCTGCCCAAAAGCTGAACCTCGGTGGCTGGGTCGGGTACACCACTTCTGAATACGAAGCTGGCAGTGGTGATGTTGAGACTTGGAACTGGATGACCTATCTAACGTTCCCAGACCTTGGTGGAGACGGCAACTTGGGCGGTCTGTTCTTTGGGCAACCACCAAAAATCACATCGAGTAATCTCCCTAATGGCCTCAATGTTCCTTCTTTTGTTAATGGGGGAAATCCCAACGCTACAGAAGGTGGACAACCAGATACTGCAACTCATTTAGAAGCGTTTTATCGCTTTAATGTGAGTGACAATATTGCCATTACACCCGGTGTGATTTTCGTGTTTAATCCTTTGCACAATGATGCTAACGACACCATTACTATCGGTGCAATCAGAACAACTTTTAGTTTTTAAGCAAGGCTAGAAATCCAAACAAAAGTTTTCCCAAGCTACATTATGGGAAAACTTTTGGGAACTTTTGGAAAATGAGCGGAGTCTTATTTGAGATAACAATCTTTGGGGCGGCGATCGCCAGACAATCTATCGATCTGCCATCAGTCATTTACTCCCCCAGCCAGACTCCGCTTTCAGGATAAAAGGCTTAGAATTCATTCTTCGCTTTATTTCAAAACTTTCTACTTTCTGGCCTCAATCTTCAAATCTCCAACAATTTCTTCAAGCCTTTAGCGCATCCACTCACCTTTATCACAACTTGCCTTAAGACCTAAACTTACCTAATTATTTTCCGGGAGAATTTCACAATGCAACCATCAACAAAAACGCTTCTTTGCCTTGGCCTGATTGGCTCAACACTCTGCGCCATTAGTCCAGAAGCAAGCGCCCAAGTCGAAATTACAGGGGGCAATTTTTCCGGTAATGCAGGCTTCTTTATGCCCGGCATGGGAGACACAACTAATATCAAGCTTCTCGATGCCAGCCTAAGTACATTACAACTTGAATCCAGCATCGGTAATACTTCCACCGCTGTTTTTACACCCAGTGCAGCTCAATTCACTTCGACAACCGATAGCGTTGATGCAGGCGATACAGGTATTTTGCAGGGTCGCTTAGCCGGACTTGCTTATGACCAAAATGCGAATCCCGTTATTTTCACTAACGTTTCAACCCAGCTCGATTTTTCCGTTACAGATTTCGCCATTCAAAAGTCTTTTGAAAACGGCACTTTGATTAGCCCGAAAGTTGTGGGTTCTGCTCCCTTGGTTTTTATCAGTAAAGCTGTAAATGTTGCCGCAGAATCTGCCGCTAACTTTGAAGCGACTGCTGGAAATTTAGATCTTGGTGACTTATCGGCTGATTTAAGCGGTGGTTCTATTGCTCTTCCCGCAACTTACGCTTTTCTCAGTAGCGGTGGTGGTTCTGATTCTCCGATTCCGGGAGTCGAGCGGAGGGTAAAGTTTGAGTTTGCTGGCAAGAGTATTATTCCTGATGCCAATACTGATCTAGATGCTAGCGACGATGAAATTCGGTTCGTTGGGGATGCAAACTATAAGTTCAAGGTTCAAACAGTCGGTACTGCTGGTTCGAGCGAGGTCAAATTAGAAGCACGCAGAAACGAGAATGCTGTTGTCGATATTACGTTGGGTGGCCCTTTCTCCAAAATCAAAGGCGATGCGGCTGATATCGATACTAGTTTGGAGCTAGATTACGACATCAAGGGTGAGGCGGAAGGTTCTTTCTCAGCTCTTGTTCTTACTAGTGGTGCTGCGGAAACAGAATTTTCGGGGACTGCACGCCGAGATGTGAAATTCAAATTTGAGCAAGACAAGAAGAACAAGTTTGAAGGCGAGAGTCGTGGCACGGTTAATTTTGTAGCAGCAGTGGGTACTGCGGCGATCGCCGAAACAGATACCGGAGATACAACTTATGGCTTTGTTGGCTGCAATAATACTTGTGCTCCCGGCATCACCACCAATGAAGTCTCTGCTATCAACGTCAATTTCTTATCCATCGACGACGTACTCAAAAACGAAGACGAGCCAGACTCTACAGTTAGCGACTCCCAGAACGTCAATGACTTAAGTGAAGACGAGTACGAAGCACTTCAGGAAGAGCTAGCAACCGTCAACGTCAACATTGATGTTGATATTGACATTCAAGTAGTCAGCGTTGGTCTTGAACGTTATTACGTCGCATATCCAAAACAATACAAGGGCAAAGGCAAGTATAAAGGCAAAGGCAAAGGCCCTAAAAAGTACGACCGTAGCAACGTAGTCTGCTTCCGCCAAGTTGGACCGGGTTCTTCAATCTTCCCCGGACTAATCAGCCTTGTTCAGATTGACTTCAACGATATTCCTACTGAGGTGATCGTCGGCTTACCTGAAATTGTTGTTGCTGATGCTGATATCGACAGCGATACTCCTGACACAGATACTGATGTTGATGTCGATACAGACACTGACTCAGATGACGATTCCGATTCGGATGATGATAGTGATTCCGACGACGACTCGGATAGCGATTCCGATTCTGATGATGATTCCGGCTCGGACGATGACAGCGATTCCAGTTCTGATGATGACTCAGATGATGACTCAGATGATAATAGTGATTCAGACGACGGCTCGGACGATGACAGCGATTCCAGTTCTGATGATGACTCAGATGACGATAGCGATAGTGAGTCTGATTCCGACTCTGAAAGCTCAACTGAGGATGTCACAGTTATTGAAGGTCTTAACGAAATTCCTTAATTTTGAATTTTGTTGAATCCGTTTTGAAAGTTTAAATTTAAACGAGGAGGAAAGTTTGATAACTTTCCTCTTTTTTTTATTGAAAAACACCAAAGATAGACTATCTCGTAAAGACACCGTCGAATCTCTTTTTCATGAGAACAAAAAATCGCCTGCTTAATATTTGTATTTTTCTTTTAGATGGAATCTTCTATTTCTGATTAAAAGAGCCAACAATAGTCGAAGAGATTATGTTTTAAGCTGCTATTATTTTTCTATTCTTCAAAAAACAAAAAAGGCATTGAGGAGGAAAAAGAAAAGTCTCTAGTATCTCGACAAATACTTAAGATTTTTTACCCAGAATCATTAATTAGCTGTGATCTATCATCAAAATAACCGTGGATCGGCATCAAGCTTTGATAGTTATCCATTCACCTGTATTGGGGTTTCGACAGGTAGTAAAGGGTGATTTTTTGAGTGGTTGATTGTTGCAAGAGATAGGCATTTTCTGTACAGAAATCAAAGACTTTTTCTTATAAGTGGTGCAAGTATAAGACTGCATCACTAGGTTCAAATTGGTACAGGTTTTTAATATTATTTGTTGTAAGATTTCTGACTGTACACTTATTTGATTGGGGAGTATTCATCAATTGAGTGACTTCGGTGAAAAGAACTGTTTTTAAAATAGAAAAGAAATTGTTGGTTGTCATGGGAAAGAAGTTGTTGTTTGTTCTCGATGTCTTTAGTATCGTTTTTTAATTGAGAAAATCCTGTGATATTGGCATTCTCGTTTGGGTAAAATTTATCAGTTTGCGGCCTGTTACAAATTACGCTGTGACATTGACAAAAGTTTTTCTCGAGAAGTGATGGTTGTCACAGAAATGCTGATGACTCGATTAAAAAGCATGTCGTTGATCGTTGGGTTGTTTGGGCTTGGGATTATGCTAGGAGAAAAGAAGTCTTCGTAAAAACTGTGACGGAACACCAATGATTTTTGACGCTGCGAATTTAGGGTATTGGATTTTATTGGGTGCTGGCGTTTTTCTATTTTTGTTCGTTATTTTCTCTGGTGGAGGGGATGACGATTTTGATGCGGACATGGACGCAGATTTTGATGTGGACGTGGATGCTGATTTTGAGGTTGATGCGGACATTGATAGTGATCTTGATGCGGATGCTGACGCGGATGGCGATGGGTTTGGGGTATTTTCGATTTTGTCTTGGTTTGGTTTCGGACAGGCGCCATTGATGTTGTTATTGGCAACGGACTGTAGTTTGTGGGGTCTGCTGGGCTGGATGTTGAATTTTTGGGTTGGTCTTGGGACTGGCGCAATACCGACGGGTTTTTTGGGGGGCGCTATCTTTTTTGGGAGCGGGGCGATCGCCTTCTCAATTGGCAAAATGCTCGCTTATCCGCTGGGAAAGATTTTTGCGTCGTTTGGAGAGGACGTGAGCAGCGATCGCCTGATTGGCTGCGAGGGCATTGTTTCGTCAAAAAAATTACCGCATTATACGGAAGGCACTGTTGGGCAAGTGGATGTCTATGATGCGGCGCGCAACATGGTGACAGTGAATGCGAGCTTGCCTCACTGGGCGCAAGTTGTACCGCTCCGAGGTCAAAAGATTTTGATTTTGGAACGGACAGAGCATAGTTATCTGGCGATCGCCAAAGAAAGTTCTGACGAAGACCACTGGCTGAAGGATTCCCACGCCTAGCCTAAAAGTAAAAGTCGCCCATGCCCTACGCTCAAGCTTGTATCCTTAATAAACACTGAGGCGATCGCCGTAGCGCCCCTATTGTCGTAACAATTTACCGATTATGCCTGTAGAAATTATCGTGATCATTGCAGCCTTGATCATTTCTTGGCTCGTTTTCACCGCTTTTATCAATATCGTCAAAACCAGCGTCAAAACAGCCGTGACCATCGCTTTCGTTGTACTAGTGCTGCAAATTGCTTTCGGGATTGGTTCAGAAGCCGTTACCGAACAAATTATTGAGATTCCTCAAACGATCTGGCAGTTTTTTACAAAATAAACTTTTTCCTAACAATATTTTTGCCGACATCTTCATTACACAATCAACATAATCTTCATTAAACTTCAACTTAGCTACGCCAAAAGACGTACTCAAAAATATTTATTTACCTACAAAGAAATAGTCCTTCCTAACAAAAATCCCCGCCTTCAAGACAGGGATTTTTCTGTTTATATTTATCAATCTATTTCTTTATCTTCCTGAAGGTAGAGTTGCACATTGCGCTAATAAATCTTGGTCTAATTCACTCAAACTACCAACAGCGTGATAACCCTCTGGAACGAATGTTGTTGTCGGGCGATCGCCAGAATCTGCCACTAAAACTGATGGGTATGGAAGCTGATAACTGTATGTCGTTCCCGGCTCAAACGGATCCACCACGGCGAGGTCTAATCCCCCCTGAGCGACATTGCCAGTGAAGCAAGCAAACTCGGAGTTCATCTGGTAGAGTACGCCCTCCACTTGGTTTTCAGCAACAACGCGTAGGACCATATAGTCATGGCCTATCTGCTTTGGCTCTGGGCTTGTACCATACAAAAAAGTACCGCGTTCGACGGCTGTTTCTTGCGCTGAGACTGCATTAACTGGAGCGACAGTTGCAATGCCTAAACCCACAATTACAGCTGTGTGAGCTGCAGCAATCTGACGAATAATTTTTTGAAATCTTTGAAATTGTTGTTGTGCCATGTTCCGAATCCTGCCTCACCTACAAACATCAGAAAAACCCTTTTCGCTGCAAAAAAACTGTTTGCTTTCGTTTTTTCGTGACGGTTATCTGCTCTTCCCTGTCTCTAATGTAGCGTAAATTCAAAGCTTAATGGAAGAGGAAAACCGACCTTCTTTTTATAAGTTTACGAACATACTTTTGGCTGATAAAAAAAGACCCTTGTGGGTCTAGAAAAAATAAACAAGTTGTGTTTAGGGCGATGATCTAAATCACAGAAAAACTAGTTTTGTAGCACTTGGCGAATCTGTTGCATCAGTTGCGGTGCGGGTACGACACCTTCAGCTCGGAAGGCCATTTGACCGTTTTTGTACAGCACAATGGTGGGGTAAGCGTTGACGTTATGCTTTGAGGCGAGGGTGTTGTAGCGATCGCCATCAACTTTTACGACTTGAATTTCATCGTGCATTTGTACGCTGACTTGTTCTAAAACTTGGCTCATTACCTGACAAGGCCCACACCATGTGGCATAGAAATCTACTAATACTGGTTTGTCAGCGTTTTGTAGCATTTCCTCAAAGCTATTAAATTGCTTTTTGACAGCCATCGTTAATTTTCTCCTTAATAAGTTGGTGGCGAATGTGTTGCGATCGCCCTTCTAATGCTTCTATGATAACCCAGTTGAAATGATGCAAAACTATTGGAGAGATTGGGCATGGAGCTATTACCAGCAGCGCAACAACGCCTACAAAATCAGGTTGCTATCGTCACCGGAGCCTCCCGTGGCATCGGTAAAGCGACGGCGATCGCCCTTGCTACAGAGGGGGCAAAAGTCGTGATTAACTATGCTCGATCTAGTGAGGCGGCAGAGGCTGTTGTTGCTGAAATCACGACAGCTGGCGGTGAGGCGATCGCCCTCCAAGCCGATGTCTCCCAAGCCGATCAAGTTGATGCACTCATCAAAACAACCCTTGAGAAATGGGGACAAATTGATGTTCTCGTGAATAATGCAGGCATTACAAAAGATGGCCTTTTAATGCGCATGAAGCCCGAAGCATGGCAAGCCGTTATCGACACTAATCTCACTGGCGTCTTTCTCTGCACCAAGGCCGTCACCAAATCGATGATGAAAAAACGCTCTGGCCGCATCATCAATCTCACCTCAGTTTCCGGACTAGCAGGCAATCCCGGCCAAGCCAATTACAGTGCCGCCAAAGCAGGCGTAGTCGGTTTCACAAAAACCATCGCCCAAGAGCTTTCAAGCCGCAACATTACCGTGAATGCCGTTGCTCCCGGATTTATTGCCACTGACATGACCGATGGTTTGAACAACGAAGAAATCTTGAAGCATATTCCGCTCGGACGATTCGGTAAACCCGAAGATGTTGCGGGAATGATTTGTTTTTTGGCCGCAGATCCGGCTGCTGCTTACGTCACTGGACAAACATTGAATGTCGATGGCGGCATGGTGATGCATTAGAAAGCTGTTTGAAAATAAATGGTTGAGTCTTGGCAAATTTCTAAAAGTCGGGGATTTATGAAAATTTGGCGAAGTAGACTGTATTTTTTACCAAATCCCCGACTTTTGAGTCAAAACTTGATGGGCTTTAATTACAGAACTTTGAATGTTAAACCTGCATATTTAGTTAGACGCTGAATCAGTTTGTCGCCGAACATGGTTGCAGGTGTCCAGAAACCGCCTGTTTTTTCTGTTTTTGAATAATCTTTAGCGAGACAGATTCCGGCTTGTGACAAAATTTTGGCGGTGGAACCGTAGCCCGGATCGCGATCGCCCGTCACTTTCACCATGCAAGTTTGGCCGGACGCTGTTTTTCCCCAGAAGCGTAGGTCATAAAAACCATTTGTTTGGTCTGCAAGGCTTGGGCCTTCACCGGAGGCGGGAATCATTTTTTTGAGTAATTCTGGGGCGATCGCCGCGACTAAACCAAAGCCATTAAGAGCCACTTTTAGACCTTCAGCTTTGAGCCAACCACTCACGCTTGTACCGCTGAGCATCGCTTCGTCATATTGAAAATTTTTGCCATACTCCCAATCGAGCAGTTCATTCGAACGCAGCACAACAGGCGTATTAACAGCAGCCATCACGAAAGGCGTGACCCATTCACCAAAAGCGTTGTCAACTTGCACCGGAATTAATGTCTGCGGGTGAGTCAAATCGCTAGTTTCGGTTTGGCATAAAATGTAGGGATCTTTCAGCATTTTTTGCAATTCGGAATTGCCTTTTGCTTCTTGAATGAGATTAATACCGCTAGCTGCTGTGCCGCCCGAAAAACCGCCTTGGGCTGCTTTAACGCGCATTTTGACCTGCTCGCAAGGTTCGCCAAATTTCTGTTTACTGTGTTGCTGCAAAAAATAAACGCCGAGATCGGAAGGGATCGAATCGAAGCCGCAACAATGGACAATCCGCGCCCCAGACTGCTGGGCGATCGCCGCATATTTAGCGATCATTTTCTGAATCCATTGCACCTCTCCCGTCAGGTCGCAATAATCCGTCCCCGTCTCTGCACACACTTTCACCAGCGTTTCGCCATACAGCGCGTAAGGGCCAACCGTGGAAATAACGACTTTAGTTTGTTTACAAAGATCGATTAATGTCGATTCATCTGTCGCATCAGCAATCACTGTCGGCAAATCTGTAGCTGCTGTGCCTAGCTCTTGTTTGAGGCTGTCTAATTTGGTTTGGGAACGTCCGGCGATCGCCCACTTCAGATCCCTAGTCGCATCGGTATCAGCCAATAAATAACCACAGATAATCTTGCCAACAAAACCAGTCGCCCCAAAAACAACCAAATCATAAGAAGAATCAGCATTCATTACTTTTATCCAAACCTTTTGCTAACAGTCCATCGCATATTATTTTGTGACAAAGAATTTAATTTTGGTGAGCCTCTCCGGTTTTGCGACCGCCTATCCGTCAAACTATAACTAGTGCTTTCAAAGAATCGAGGCGATCGCCCAAGCACAACTATTCAGCAGAGAAAACTCAGATGCCCGCTGCCCCCCTCCCCCACAACGAAGAAAAACGCTTACAAGCCCTAGAAGAATTTGAGATTCTCGATAGTCCAGCAGAAGACGAATTTGATGACCTCGCCGCCCTCGCCGCCCATATCTGCGGTACACCCGTTGCCTTAATTAGTCTGGTTGATCGCCATCGCCAATGGTTCAAATCCAAAATTGGGATCGATGCCCCAGAGACCCCCAGAGAAATGTCTTTCTGCGCCCATGCCTTATTAGAGCCAGAAAAAACGCTAATTGTCCCCAACACTCGCGAGGACGAACGCTTTGCCGACAATCCCCTCGTTACAGGTGACGAAGATGTGCAATTTTACGCGGGAACCCCTTTAGTCACC
Organism: Limnothrix sp.; assembly: GCA_049644465.1. Lineage (GTDB taxonomy): Bacteria > Cyanobacteriota > Cyanobacteriia > Cyanobacteriales > MRBY01 > MRBY01. Next base: position 12,348 of record JBARRZ010000041.1, on the reverse strand, counting down.
TCAGACGGATTTCCCATCGGCACACTCTGTACCATCGATCATATGCCCCGCAATCTCACCCCAGCACAAACCTCAGCATTGCAACGGTTGGGGCGACAAGTCATCAACCAGATGGAGTTGCGCATCAATGTGCGACGACTTAGAAATCAAATACAGCAAAATCAGCGCGTCGAAGCAAAATTACAAGCCTCTAATCAACAAGTTGTGGATTTGCTGGAAGGAATGAATGACGGTTTTATTGCCCTAAATCATCGCTGGCAGATTAGTTATGTTAATCAAGAAGGTTTAAAAATTCTTGGTAAAGACGAGGCGGAATCAATAGAGTTGGATCCCAAAGAATCTTTGCCGCGCGGTATTTTTCTAAATTCCCATGTATTGGGTCAATTGCTGTGGGAAGTGATGCCGAAAAAGACGTTTCCCAACTTAGAAGAATCCTGTCGCCAAGCGGTCACGGAACAAGTCGGTGTGACTTTTGAGACGTTTCAACAACAAACTCATACTTGGTATGAAGTGCGGGTGTTTCCGGCTTTTGAAGGGATTTCGCTATTTTTTCAAGATGTTTCTAAACGTAAAGCGGCGCAAAAAGCACTGGATCACGAGAAGCAACGGGTGGATAGTCTGTTGCTGAATATTTTGCCGCAGCCGATCGCCGAATTATTAAAGCGACAACCGCAGTTAATTGCGGAACGCCATGATAATGTGACGATTTTGTTTGCGGATTTAGTGAACTTTACGACGTTCTCGCGGGAGAATTCGCCGGAGGAGGTGGTGAGTCTGTTAAACAAAGTTTTTTCGGCGTTTGATCAGCTCTCACTGGATTTGGGCTTGGAGAAAATTAAAACAATCGGTGATGCTTATATGGTGGTGGGTGGCTTGCCGCTGGAACGGGAAAATCATGCGGAGGCGATCGCCGATTTAGCGTTTGCGATGATGTCGTATATCGAGCTTTTTAATCAAGAAAATTTCTGTGATCTCCAGCTACGGATTGGGTTCAACAGCGGCTCTGTCATTGCGGGGGTGATTGGGATGAATAAATTTTCCTATGATCTCTGGGGTGATGCGGTCAATATTGCGAGTCGGATGGAATCGCAGGGCTTGCCGGGGAAAATTCAAGTGACTCAATCAACCTATGAGCTGCTTCGCCATAAGTATCTGTTCGAGTCGCGGGGCGAAATCCAAATCAAAGGATCTGGGCTGATGCAAACCTATTGGTTACAAGGTTAGAGCTTTTTTGACTCGGTGAAATCCAACCAGTTTTAGCGATGAATATTCTGGAAAAGGGCAAACTAATATTAAAGATATAAGTATGCAGCAAGCGTTTTATTTTTTGTTGTTTTTTTTGTAAGTTCGTTTCAAGCTATGAATAACTTTCCTGATTTAATCGCCCAAGGCTACACGATAGAAAAGCAGCTAGGACAAAATTTTCAAGGTGGACGAGTCACTTATTTAGCGACATAAATTGAGGGCGATCGCCTCGGCAAATCGAGGCATTGAGCTGAGACCGAATAAGTCTGGTGGTTATGTCGAAAAATGTAAAGCTGATGATGGGCTAGTAGACTAAATTTTGCACTAAAGCTGTGTAAAAAGGCGATCGCCGTCAACCCAGAATCAGAGTTATCCCATAACGTACGGGATCGCATTTTATTAAAACAAAAGAAGTGAAATATTGGTAAGCCTCAGCTTTGTACAGAAGAGCGATCGCCTCTTTCTCTGACTACTCTATTACGGCATATTCTGTTGGCATTTCTGCTTTTACAGCAGAGGTTTTCGGGCTATTTGGTTTAGAACTTTTGCGACGCATCAACACGATATTAGCGGCGGGAATGTAGTACAGCGCGAGTAAGGTTGCACCGCCTAATCCTCCAGCAAGGGCGATCGCCTGTTCTCTAAACAGACGATGGACTTTACTAATTAGTATGACAAGGGCAGCAATGCCCCAATAAGAGATGCGCAAGAAAATAAGATACCGATGAGCTGGCAACAAGCCGGATATCCCATTTGAGTAAAGATTCAGCTTCCTGTGAGATAAAAACCGAATTCCTCAGAGCTGAAGAAGGCTCTCCTACTGGCTGCCTGACTCAACTTTTCTGGCGGAAAAATAAAACTCATTCCCAGCCATCCCCGAAATAAAAACCGAGTTCCTCAGACTCAGAGCTGAAGAAGGCTCTGCTACTGGCTGCCTGACTCGACTTTTCTGGCGGAAATACAAAACTCATTGTCCAGTCATCCCCAAAATCAGGATAAAGAAACCGTAATGTCGAGAAGTCCCCCGATACATCACAGTAAAATGCAACTCCAATGGCCTGCTTACCCAAATAAACAATCTCACTTGGCAATGAATCTAAATCTATCGCCCATTTACTATCACTAGGAAAATCACTAACCTTTAACAATCGCCATTCCTCATTCGCCAGCTGATCACAAGTTTGGGTGGACATCCATTGCTGAATTTCCGTGTGAACTTCTGCTTTGATCACCTCTTGTATTCCTGTATTAAAAGAATTTCGCTCGGCGATCGCTAACACCTGACCATGACCATAGAGCAGAGATATATGCAAGGGAATAAGAAACAGAATCCCAAGACAAACAAGCTTATTTGAACCCAGAGAACAGAGCAACAGACAAAAAGCGATTATCCCCCCAACTGAATAGAAAGAAGCTAACAGGCTCAAGGGGATCAAGAGGCATACAAGCAACAGTCTGTGTTTTTTAAACTTCTGCAAAAACCATTGTTTCTGAGATGTTTGTGATGGCCAAAATTTCTTTGATAGACCGATCCCCAGTAAGGCGATCGCCACCACCTGAGCCAAAGCAGTTAGGGCATCCTCCCTTGTCCCAAACAAAGGACTCTTACCTGTTGCAAAAAAGGCCATCCCCATCTGGTGATTCACCAGTAAAGAATGGTGGTATAACAATACAGCCATAGTTTGCACGGGGAAGCTGCCGACGAGAAAGCGATTTAGTCCATATCGAGACCAAGGCACCCTGATTAATACCACGCACCATATAGCAAATAATCTCTTGATGCCCAACTCCATCGTGTCTTGATCAATCATGTTTCAATCCCTATGAGTCCCACAGGGAAACTAAATAATTTCTTTACAAAATAAATGGGCGATCACCCCAGATACTGCGTCTCAATTACAGTTGATTTGAACTGTAGTGAACGATCAATCAATTCCATTTCTGGCGCACAAACTATCACGCTGTCTAAGCAGGGCGGTTTCTGTAAACAAACCCGGAGGAAACCAGCCGTTGTATCACGTATTTCAGCACAAAGAATTGTATGAGTTTCTTAAGCTTTTGAATCATCAGCCTATCGAAAATATTCATAATGGCGATCACCTCTACATTTCATCTCTGACCAAATAACTTCTTGGTTCTAGATCCAATGTAGGTAGGAATAATTTTCAATGTTGGGTGGTTACGAAAAAAGATACGTGGTGGCCTAAAATTTTTGTGCTGCTATCTATTGGAAGAAACTGACTCGAATTGTCTTCACGTTGATGGTTTGATCGCACCCACCACATCAAACATAGCTATTTTTCTGATGACTAAATATGGTGTGGTAAATGCCTTTTTTGTCATCAGCTTGCTATGATTCCCCACTCTGAATGCTTAATCAATTCTATGAAGAGCGGCGATCGCCCATAGATCAATATCGCTATCTCACGTTGTTGTGGGGTGTGCGTTTCGAGGAAAGTTGGGTGGCTTGGTGTGATAATGTCTTAGCTGTACTGGAATCTGAAGTGTAACTTCCGGCGATCGCCCGACAATTGCCCCCTGAACGATCGCCATTCTCTATAAATCTATGGCCACATTATTTATTTTTTCTGGACTACCCGGCACGGGTAAAACGACCCTTTCTCAACAATTAGCCACAGCGTTAAAAGCTACTTATTTACGCATTGATACAGTCGAACAAGGATTGCGTGATTTATGTAATTATTCGGTATCGAGTGAAGGATATCGACTGGCCTACCGTATTGCTATTGATAATTTAAAACTAGACATAAACGTTGTTACCGATTCATGTAATTCGATTGAATTGTCTAGAAAAGAATGGGAAAAAGTTGCTATGGATAGCGGGGCAAACTTTATAAATGTCGAAATCATTTGTTCCTGTGAAACCGAGCATCGTCAACGTATAGAAACTCGAATTTCTAACATTTCAAATTTGCGATTGCCGACTTGGCCGGATGTCAAAAATAGAGAATATCATCCTTGGTCAAAGGAACGCATTGTGATTGATACAGCAAATAAATCGATAGATGATTGTTTTCGAGATCTAATTTCCAAAATCTCAAAGGAGGAAGCTTTTTATCACAAATAAGGAAAAGGGTTCATATTAATTGGCGATCGCCATAAACTCAGATTCAGAATTCCCCCAAGATTCATAGAGGCGTATTTTTTCGGGGCGAGAGAAGTAAAATATGAGCAAGTCTTAGCTGCTTCAATTTAATTAAAGCCTAGTAGAATCACGGTAGTTTTTTGAAAAATAAATGGTGGCGATCGCCTTTTTCTCAGAGAGTCAACATCTGATTGCCAATAAATACGAATCAATTCAAATTTATAAAACAAGACATAAGTACTTCAATAGACTCATGGTGTTAGATCACATTCATCGCCTGCTGAGAAGAGTATCATCAATCAGCTTTGCTAAATTTTTATAAAAAATAGTGGATTCCATCAACACAAAAGTCACGAGCAGATAAACCCAATGCAACCCAACACCAGCAGGCAGCATGGCTATCCCCAATCAAGGGTGGGCGATGCATTCCATTTTCCACAGAAAAAGTTCAAGCTATTTCCGCGCCTTTGTCTTATTCTTGCCTTGGCACTGGTGTACTATGGCACAGCAGAAATTTCTCGTCACATAGCAGCAACACCACAAGACGTCACCCCCGTTTGGCCGCCAGATGGATTTGCTTCCGCTGCAACTCTAATCTTCGGTTATCAGATTTTACCGGGCGTTTTGATCGGGTCTTTTCTTGCAAATATTTGGGCTTTTTTTGATGGCGAGAATCTATATACGGCGATCGCCTCGACTCTACAAGTTTTGGGCATTGCAACAGGAACAACAGCCGGAATAGGAATTGGTAATTACTTATTACGTCGATTTATCGGCAATAACAATCCCTTCGAAAGATTAGATGGAATCTATATATTCTTGATATTCACGAGTGCTTTAGCGCCGATGATCAATGCAATATCTGGAGTCGCGAGCTTATGTTTAGGTAGTTATATTCCTTGGTCAGCATTTAGTAAAGTTTGGTTTGTTTGGTGGATTTCAAACGTTTCAGGCATTTGTATTTTCACTCCTGCATTGCTAAGTTGTTATGAGCTTTATCACCAAGAACTTTCTTCTCTCTTTACAACCAGCAGTTTTCATAAAATCATTCCTCGCATCAAGAACAAATTCATATCATTCAAACTAAAAATAATTGAAGCAATTAGTCTTGTCAGCATTGTTTTGTCTATTAGCTACGTTTCTTTCTACCAACAACAACACCTTGAATATGTATTAATTCCTTGTTTAGTGTGGGCCGTACTCCGATTTGGTCAGTTTGGCGCAACAAATCTAATTCTAATTATTACAACTATCGCCGTGTTAGGCACAGTCAGAGGTTTCGGATCATTTGCCAGCCAAAATCTCAACAATTCATTAATAGAACTACAGTCTTTTATTATCGTAATTATCGTTACAACCCTAAGCTTGCTCGCTGTACTATCCGAAAAACAACAAGCTTTTAAAAAGCTACAACAATCAGAAGTGAGATTAACAGAAAGGACAATACAACTCGAAAATAGCCAAGACAAGCTTAATGCAACGGCTTTGATCTTAGAACAGCAAAATACTGCACTGACTGAAGCAAAAATAAATGCGGAGCAAGCAAACCAATCAAAAACTGTATTTCTTTCTAATATGAGCCATGAGCTAAGAACACCTTTAAATGCAGTGCTCGGCTTAGTTCATCTTTTAAAAAGCTCCGAAAATCTTAGTGAACCAGAATTAGCAGATCTTCAAACTATTCATGATTCTGGGTCACATTTACTTTATCTCATTGAAGATATTCTTGATATTGCAAAGATTGAAGCTGGAAAAATGGAGCTTTACTTCCAATGCGTTGATTTCAAAGCATTTCTTCAAAAGATAGTAGCAATCATTCGAGTGCAAGCAAACCAGAAAAATATTAATCTTATCTATGATTTTTCATCAGACTTACCTCAAACTATATTCACAGATGAAAAAAGACTAAAGCAAATTCTGCTTAATCTATTAAATAATGCTGTCAAATTTACTAAAAAAGGCCATGTGATATTTCATGTTCATACGCTGCCCCGGAAACCTAAAGTGAAAGAAACGGCTTCTTTTGCCTCAATTAGTTTTGAGATAAAGGATTCTGGTGTAGGTATTGATCCAGAAAAAATAGACTCTATTTTCTTGCCATTTGAGCAAACAGGAGAGACAAAATTCAAGACGACAGGCACAGGCTTGGGATTGACTATTAGTCAGAAAATAGCAAACATAATGGGCAGTGAAATCACTGTAAATAGTGCAGTTGGTATTGGTAGCTGTTTTAGTTTTACTGTTGCTTTAGAAGTTTTGCCGACAACATTGATGCCGCCTAAGCCGTTGATATCGCCGAAGAATTCTCTTGATGAAAATGATCAGAGCTTAGCGAAAAGATTACCGCTAAGTATTCTTTTGGCTGAAGATAATGTTGTCAATCAAAAAGTTGCTTCTAGGATGTTAGAAAGATTAGGTTATAGCGTTAGTATTGTGAGTAATGGTTTAGAGGTTTTAGAGGAAACTCGTAGACATGTTTATGATGTGATTTTGATGGATATCCAAATGCCAGAGATGGATGGTATCGAAACGACAGAATGTCTTCTCGATTCACATTATTGTCCTTATATTATTGCGCTAACGGCTAATGCGATGAGTGGCGATCGCCTTTCGTGTTTGGCGGCAGGGATGAATGATTATCTAAGTAAACCGATTAATATTGATTTGTTAGTTGAAGCGTTGTGGCGATCGCCGATGGGTAGACAAATAATGCAAGAAACTGATGTGTGCAGCTGAAGTCTAAATTTTCAAACATCGATAGCATAATTTAGTTGTGCTTCGTCAATGAATCACATTGGAAAGTTCTGCTTTGATCGGACTGAGATAGTCTCGAATACCGTAAATACAAATCATATTTTTCGGCGAAATAAGTGGCAGAAAATTTAGTTTAATAATTGACGACGTTTTTGCTCAAACTCATATTCCGTGATCAACCCTTCCGTGCGAAGTTTTTCTAATTCCCGCAGAGCCGTGGCGATCGCCGTCGTTTTTTCAGCCACAGCCAGAGACTTATTCGTTTTTTGGGTCTCGATGCCAAACTTCTCTTGAAAAGAATCAAAGTCCTGTAGCACGTACCACACCGCCTCAATCGCACAGGCAATCTGCGGAATCGGCGTAGACCACAGCAAAATATACACCACCCCCCACACCGGCTGCCCCACATAGAACTTATGCACACCAGCCAGCGGCGTTACCGAACCCGCCAGCGCCAAACCGATGGCAACCTTACGGCTTTTTGGTTTTGTCGAAAATGTGGCGATCGCCTGTTTCATAGCAATAAAAAGAACATTAGATGCGGAAAACCATACTTTGCGAGGAATTAGGAGTCCATTAAGATTTAGAAGAGACCCCAATCTCACCCTTATGCTAGAACAAGTCAATCCGCTGCAAACACAGCCTAAAGAATATCATGGGATTTTTTGACTCAGAAATCGTTCAGAAAGAAGCACAGAGCCTATTTACTGACTATCAAAATATTGTCCAACTCGGCAGCGAATTCGGCAAATTTGACCGCGCAGGCAAAAAAATGTACATCGAACAAATGGAAGCCATCATGGATCGCTACAAGATTTTCATGAAACGTTTCGAGCTGTCCGATGACTTTATGGCGCAAATGGCCGTAGAGCAAATGAAAACCCAACTTGGGCAATTTGGCATGACGCCTCAGCAGATGTTCGACCAAATGAACGTCACCCTCGACCGGATGCGCGCACAAATTCCCGACTAATTTAACGTCAAACAAATAATGCCAAATAAACTGATTGCCTTCGATTTTGACGGCGTTATCTGCAACGGTCAGGCCGAATATTTCCATTCCGCATGGCTCGGTTACCAACAGCTCTGGCAACCAAAAGATTTGGCGATCGCCGAAAAGATCCGCCCAAAATTTTACGCACTGCGCCCCGTAATTGAAACAGGCTGGGAAATGATCGCGCTGATCCATGCCCTCGTTATCGGCATCCCAGAAGCGGCGATCGCCCAAAATTGGCGCGGCATTTTATCAGAATTTTTTAGCGAAGTAGAAGTAACCCAACCACAATTAGTCCAAACTCTTGATCAGGTGCGCGATCGCCAAATTTCCGAAACACTTGATCAATGGTTAGCCTTGCACAGCTTTTATGACGGCATCCTAGATTCGTTGCAAAAATTGCTAGACGACGCCGAGACAAACGTTTATATCATCACCACAAAAGAAGCCCGCTTTACGCACCAGATTTTGACCCAACAAGGCATTAATTTTCCACGAGAAAATATCTTTGGTAAAGAAACAAAGCAGCCCAAAACCGCCACATTAGAACAGCTGATTTCCCTTGATTTCAAAAGTATTTGGTTTATCGAAGACCGCCTAAAAACATTAGAAAAAGTCCAACAAGATTCTGCTTTAAAAGATGTAAAATTATTCCTCGCAGACTGGGGTTACAATACCGAGTCTGAACGAAAATTAGCAGCAGAAAAAGGCATTAAAATAGTCGATCTTGATTGTTGGTTAAAACAAATTCAATCGCGTTAATGATGCGTGAATTTTTTGTAAAATGACGCAGTTGAAACCACAAATTACAGCAGACGGTTCTTTCACCTTTTTTTCAGAAGAATTTCAAGAACATTTCCATTCCCACGCAGGCGCGAAACGAGAAGCCACCGAAAAGTTTTTGATTCCCTGCCGCATCGCAGAGCAAGCTCAGGCCAAATCAAAAATCCGTTTATTAGACATTTGCTACGGCTTAGGACACAATACCGCCGCCGCACTGACCGAAATTTGGCGCGTCAATCCCGACTGCGAGATCGAACTGTTTGCCCTCGAAAAAAATCTGGCGATCGCCACCGATAGTATTCAGCAAAATCTACTCAGTCCGTGGTCACCAACAGTCGCCGCTATTCTGGGACAACTCAGCCAAGATTTGACCTTTAGCTCAGAACATCTAACAGCCCATTTATTAATCGGCGATGCCCGACAAACTATCCAGCAGGCGATCGCCCAAAACTTCAAAGCAGACGCTATTTTTCTTGATCCTTTCTCGCCGCCAAAATGCCCCCAGCTCTGGACAATTGAATTCATCAATCTAGTCGCCCAGTGCTTAGCTGAACAAGGCTATCTCGCCACCTATTCTTGTGCAGCAGCCGTCCGTCAAGCCATGGCAAAAGCAAACCTGAAGTTTGGGGCAACCCCCAGCGTCGGCAGAAAATCTCCCGGCACTTTAGCACGATTTATTCCCGACGATTTGCAGCCTCTTTCACTAAAAGAAATCGAACATTTACAAACCCGCGCCGCAATTCCCTACCGTGATGAAAATTTGAAAGGCGATCGCCAAACCATCCTAGACCGGCGCATTGCCGAACAGACTGAAACAACCCTCGAATCTACCAGCCAATGGAAAAAACGTTGGCAAAACTATTAAGTATTGAAAGCATCGATTAAGGTAAAAGTCTGCAAAACTTTTAGCCTCATTTCTACGTTTAAACCCTCAATGCTGTGAGACATTAATTACTTCTACCACTCGCCCATAGGCTACGAATCAACTATCATCTTCATCTGTTTCAAAACAGACAAAAAGTATACTCGCTAGAAAAGCAAAACTCACGAGATATTCCCAGCCACTGTCCGGGTATCTATCCGCAACAACCCAAAATCCAGCAAGGGCAATACACAAAAGAATAAAAAATCGTTGAACACTAAAAGCCATGGCTACCCTACCTCAAACTATCCTTATTCTGTCTCTGGTTGTCTGAAATAATTTATCATCTGCCGCCGAAATATTGTGTTAAGTCTAATTTCCGAGCACTGTAAAAACATAGGACAAAACTGCTGAAATAACCTTCCGGTATCATCCAGAATCTGTCGATTACAGTGATCTATTTGCAATAAAGTGGCTCGAGGCAGATTTGAACTGCCGACCTTGGGCTTATGAGTCCCCTGCTCTAACCAACTGAGCTACCGAGCCAAAACCGAAAACAAGCCTAACAATTCTAAACCACCTTGTCAAGATATGGATTTTATCCATCTACCAAAACTGAGCGTTTACGCTTTTCACCTCAAAAATTGATTGATCAAAGTATCAGGCGATCGCCCTCCTGCTCTTCGGCAAACTATGTTATATTCGTACTCGGCTCGGATTCATGCGATCCCAACGCCCAAACCTTGTCAGGACCGGAAGGTAGCAGCAATACGGGATGCTTGAGATAGGCGTGGACTCCGGGTCTTTAGTATTTTTTAGACCGCTTTTCTAATATTTTTCCCGGCTCATCACGAAGACACTCCCTTCATTTCCTCTGCCGACGCGCAGATCTTCGTCAAGATAAGTCGTGTCCAGCCAAGCATCTTTATTCTTGTTGTTGATGCCAAAGTCTATCGGCAAAAACTTTTTACCTGACGTTAATTGCTCGACTAAGCCTCTGGGAAAACGGTAGTTCATCAGTCGCTGAGAACCAATTAAACAACGGGTAAAGTCAACGTTCACTCGTTGGTCTGAGACAGCCTCAAAATTTGCTTCGACTAAGACTAATCCTTCTAATAAAGGCACGCCTTCCACTTCGGCAATATTGTAAATTTTGCGCTGTTCTGGGCGAATGCACTGATACACCTGACCAAGCTGCAGTAGCGGAAAGCGGTTAATGCCCAAGATGCCATTGCTCGTGGTGTAGACTAGCCGCCAATCTCCTTCTAGTAGTTGTGGGGCTGCTAAAGGTGCGGGTGTCGGATTCTCGTCTTCGAGGCGGTCAATGGTGGCGAGAATATTGGCGCGGTCAACTTCTGTGGTGAGGAGTCCCCGATTTTTTCCGGCGATCGTTTCTAATAATTCGGTCTTGAGGGTCATTAATAAAGACGGATGAGAGTAACAAGCTAACCCTATTTTCCCACATTGCCCGGTGATCCGAGGAGAAAGGCGAGGTTGTCGCGGTGAATCACGGTATCTGCGCCGTCGTATCCAAGGATTTCGGTGATCTGTTTGGAATGTTGGCCGCGAATTTGTGCGATTTCTTGGCTGCTGTAATTGACTAACCCTCTGGCGATCGCCTGACCATTTTTCGAGCAAAGTTCTACGCCATCATTCACCGCAAATTCCCCTTCGATTTTCGTGATGCCTGCCGCGAGGAGAGATTTTCCTTTTTGTAATAATGCCTTCGTCGCCCCGTCATCGAGATAGAGCTTGCCTTGGGGCAACAAACCGTAGGCAATCCAGCGTTTGCGAGCATTATCCGCTTGGGGTTGCGCCTCGAAGTGCGTGCCAATGTCTTCCCCGGCAATAATTTTGAGCAAATTTTTTGGATCTGTGCCCTGAGTAATCACCGTCCGCACTCCGGCATTTGTCGCGATACGCGCCGCCGTTAATTTGGTTTGCATCCCGCCCGTACCCCACTGGGAACCGCTGGAACCCGCATCCACTTGGAGATCGAATAATTCGCTGGAACTTACTAAAGGAATCGGCTTGGCATCGGGATTTTGGCGTGGATCTGCGGAATAAAGTCGATCCACATCAGTCAATAAAACTAACCAATCGGCATTCACCAAACTCGCCACTAGCGCCGAAAGGGTGTCGTTATCGCCAAATTTCAGTTCATCGACAGCCACGGTATCGTTTTCGTTGACGATGGGAATCACGCCTAGCTCTAGCATGGCGTTCAGCGCGTCTTGCACGGTTAGATAGGAGCTGCGATCTACTAGATCTCGGCGGGTGAGTAATACTTGGGCGATCGCCTGTTGCAGATTGGTAAATAAGTCATCGTAGAGCCGGATTAACCTGCCCTGACCCACGGCGGCGATCGCCTGTTTGACAGCAATTTTTTTCGGGCGTTCGATCAAACCAAGCCGTGCACAACCCACCCCCACCGCTCCCGACGACACCAAAATTACCCGGTGACCCAGTTGCTTGAGGCGGGTCAATGTTTCGACCAAAGTGGCGATCGTCGCCAACGCCAACATGCCGGTTTCTGGGTCAGTCAGACTCGATGTCCCAATTTTTATAACAATTGTCTGCGGCATTTTTTCAGGGGTCAGATTT
>JBARRZ010000040.1:0-24098 GCA_049644465.1 Limnothrix sp. | reverse complement strand
TGATGAGCGTGGTCTTGACCCTTGGATCGAAGTAGATGGCGGCATCAAGCCTAACAACGCTTGGGAAGTAATTGATGCTGGTGCGAATGCAATTGTTGCGGGTTCTGCTGTGTTTAAAGCAGACGATTATGCAGCAGCAATTGAAGGGATTCGTACAAGCAAGAAGCCTGAAGCTGTTGCAGCGTAAAGGCTACTTTGCTGAGCTGATTGATAATTAATCAAACCTTTTTTAAGGCAAATATATTTTTAAGGAAAGATCACAAGGTCTTTCCTTTTTTCTTGGGTGAAAGTTCTGGTGGCATAATTTAAAAGATTGATATCGAGATTGACATAGTGAAAAAGTCTGATATTCGCCATTTGGCTGAGCATGGTAATCCGCAGGCGATCGCCCAACTTTTAAATGATCAATTTCGTCCCCATCAAATTCGGGTGATGGTCAAGCAAGTTGCACCCAAACATCTACAAATTCAATTTGAAAATTCGGTCACACCAGATCAAGATTTTGTTCGACAAGAATTAAGCCAGTGGCAAAAGATTTGGCAAGAAAATTTGACCCACACAGTGACATTAATCGGTTTGCGATTTGGGGAGTTTGAACCGGATTGGCAATGGACAATGCTAGCAGGTTTGCTCACACCAGAAGCTCGGCAACAAAACCCGGAAGCGATGTTAAAAGTAGCCGCGTCTTCTGAAGCGAAATCCCAGCAACAGGAGATTAATCGGCAGCTACAAGCCTGTCTGGCTGATCGATTGTGGCATGTAAAGACGACGGTTCTAAATCAGGGACTTGTGATTAAACTGACTGTGATCGAGTCGGGCGATCGCCAAACCTTTTGCCAAATAATTCAACAAGCTTTGCAAAGTTTTGAATTAGAAAATATTAACAAAATTTATCTCAATGTTTATCACCGGGAACAGCAAAGATATTTATTTAAAACGACTTTTTCGCTAGACGAACCGCTTACCAATACTCCGCAAAAATCAAACATTATTCGCGGCCTAAATCAAGATACAAGATCCGCTTTATTAACAGGAATTTGTCTGACAATTGTTCTGTTTTTTATCCCAATCACACACGGCATTCTCAATGTTTTTTTAACCCTTGTACATGAATTGGGACATGCTGCGGCTTCTTGGATCTTCGGTTTTCCAGCGGTTCCAAGCTTTGATTTTCGATTTGGGGGCGGTATCACGCTGTCGTTGCCCCGTTTTGAAATCTTGGTGATTTTAGTTTATGCGGGCTTGGTCTCTGCTGCTTTTTTCTACCGCCGCAATCGCCCAACTTTAATCTGGCTTGGTAGCTTTGCCGCGATTCATTTTCTGTTACTCCTTAGCGGTTGGGATCGGCTGGCGATCGCCGCTATGGGACATATTGCAGAGGTCGGGGTAATTTTTATCTGTGGCTATTTTGCCCTCGGTAAATATTTTTGCTATTACGGTGGCGAACAAACTTTGTACGCGATGTTGGCGAGCTTTAGCTTTTTAAATAATATTCAGTTCTTTTCTGGCTTAGTTTTCAACTCCTCAATGCGCGTTGCCTATCGAGCCGGGAAAGGTGGTCTTTTAGACAATGATCTTGTTGTGCTTAGCAACCAGTTTTTGCCCTTTAGTTTAGAGGCGATCGCCTTCATTTTTTTACTGTTTACTTTAATCATCGTGCCTCTCACATGGCTCACGTTCCGGTACGAATCTCGCTGGATTCCGACTTTTTATCGACTATGTCAGCGATCGCCCAACTGAGTTTTTATAAACTAAAATTAATGAATCAAAGCAATAAAAAACCCACCCCGCAGGATAGGTTTCTAGTTACTCAAACTTGTAGGTGATGCAAACTTTCACACCATCACAATTGCTTAGTAATTACCGTTGTTGAGACGCTCTTGACCTTCTAAGAAAACATCAGAAGGGGGAGTTACGGTAAAACTATCTAGATTTGCTTCCAGTTTCGCCAACTGACGTTCGCTGAGACCGGGCATATTTAGCACATCGTCAACGCTCTCGAATGGGCCGTTTTTGACAATCATTTTTGCCAAAGTGGGATAGAAACCGCGAATGCTACGGAACAAACGTACGTTGGCATTGTTTAGATCAATCTTCTGACCATACTCAGTTTCAAGAACTTTGTCAGCGGGGTTAACGCGCTCACCCAAAACTGTTGCGGAGACAAATCCAGTGCCAAGATCCATCGCTTGGGCTTGGGGTTGTGCGCTGAACAATACACAACCGACCATGAGGACGATCCCCATCAATGCACTCACAATTTTATTCATCCTGCTTAATTCCTCCTAAGCTTTTTCGAGCTTTTTTATGATCTGTATCTATAGTAAAAAAATTTAAAGCTTCAGGACTGCTGAAACCTAACGGCTAAAAAAAATTCTGGCTTATTATTTCATTTTTCATGGTGGGTTGTCACCCTCGATTTTTTTGATTCTGAGGATCGGCAACAAAAGTTAATAAATGTTGCGCTTTGTTTCCGCTTTTATCGTTTTTTTGGGGCGATCGCCATCCTTAGCCACGTTACCAGATAGATTCCGCCATAATAAGTTTTTAGTATCGAAATTAACAAAGGAGCTGCACTATGTCCTTACGACTAGGCGATATCGCGCCAAACTTCACTCAAGATTCTACGGCTGGCACGATCGATTTTTATGATTGGGCTGGCGAAAGCTGGGTGGTTCTTTTTTCTCACCCCGCCGACTTTACGCCCGTTTGCACTACCGAGTTGGGTGAAGTTGCTAGATTGAAAGGTGAATTCGAAAAACGTAATGCCAAAGTGATCGCGCTTAGCGTCGATGATACGGAGTCTCATAATGGCTGGGTCGGTGACATTGATGAAACGCAAGGTTGCGGCGTCAACTATCCGATTTTGTCTGATGCGGATAAGTCGGTTGCGACGCTTTACGACATGATTCACCCCAACGCTAATCCGAAAGTCACGGTTAGAACTGTATTTGTAATTGATCCAGAACGTAAGGTTCGTTTGACGATCACTTATCCCCCCAGCACAGGTCGTAATTTCTTAGAAATTTTACGGGTGATTGATTCGCTACAGCTCACTGATAATTACAGTGTGGCGACGCCAGTCAACTGGAAAGATGGCGAAGATGTTGTTGTTTCTCCTGCTATTTCTACAGAAGATGCGAAGGTGAAATTTCCTAAGGGTGTGGAAGAAATTAAGCCTTATCTGCGTATGACGCCTCAACCGAATAAGTAAATTATTTAAGCTCACAGTTCTAGCTTCATTTTTATTTTTCTAAAAGTTGGCGATCGCCGTATCTGGCGATCGTTTTTTTATGAAAATTCGCGAAAAAAATCACCTCTTCTATCAAAAATAAAAGGGGCGATCGCCTAAAAAATTAAATTATGTAGCTGAGTGAATCCGAATTAAGATTTTTGGAAAACCTCAGCCGCAGCTTTCACACCAGCACCAGACTCGAAATCAGTGTGACCAAGACCGTGCAATGTTGCCTCAAGGGCGGCGATCGCCGTCAACAGATCACGATCATGCACAAAGCCGAGATGACCAATACGGAAAATTTTCCCTTTATAATCATCCTGACCGCCCGCCAACGAGATATCAAACTGCTTTGCCATTGCCTTACGAATATCCTCCGCACCCACTGGCGCAGGATCAACCGCAGTTACCGCAGTACTCGCATTACTATCTGGCGCAAAAGTTTTGAGACCAAGCGCTTTCACTGCCGCACGAGCCGCCTCAGTTAAACGTTGATGTCGAGCAAAAATCGTTTCTAATCCTTCTCGCTTCATCATGCCGAGAGCAGCCTTGAGCGCAAAGATAAGATTCACTGGCGGTGTGAAAGGAGTTGTATTTTTTGCGAGGCTCTTCTTCGCAGCTTTGAGATCAAAATAGAAGCGAGGAATTTTCGCCGTTTCGTATGCAGTCCAAGCCTTATCGCTAACGGAAACAAACCCCAATCCCGGCGGAATCATAAAGCCTTTCTGGGAACCAGAAGCAACAACATCTAAGCCCCATTCGTCTGTCGGCACATTGCAGGAACCCAAGCTCGTTACCGCATCAACAATCATCAATGCACCATGGGCTTTCACGTAGCCACTGATGGTCTCGAGATCGTTGAGTACGCCAGTCGAAGTTTCGGAATGGGTAATGACGACGGCTTTGATTTCCTTCGCGGTATCCGCTTCTAATTTAGTTTTAAAAATTTCAGGATCGAGTGCTTCACCCCATGGCGCGCTAACTCGCTCAACATCCATGCCGTAGGTTTCGCAGATGATGGCCCAACGTTCGCCGAATTTACCGTTTTCACCGACGATTACTTTTTCACCAGCATCGATGAAATTAATGAGACCTGCTTCCATCGCGCCAGTACCACTCGCAGCGAGGCAAAAGACATCATTTTTGGTTTGGAAGAGCCACTTGAGGTTTTCGGTGACCTCCGCCATGATTTCGCTAAATGCCGCACTCCGGTGACCGATTGGATGTTTTGCCATCTCCAACAGCACCTGTTCCGGCACGGGGGTTGGCCCCGGAATCATGAGCATATGTTTGTCTTCCATGTTTGATTTTTCCTCGCGTAGACAGGGTCTGAAATTTCACTAATTCCTAAAGCTCTAGGAATTTTTGCAGAGCTAAATCCTATCCTATGCGATCGCCCAAATCAAGATACTGAATAACCAAAACGTAACATCGCGCCAAGCTAGTGACCAAGAGCTGTTGTCATTTGTTTTTTCTGTCGCTGAGATAAAGCGGTAATAAGATTCCCAAAATATACAGGCTCGGACAAAGCACAAGAAAAAAGCCTGCTCCAAAATTACTATTTTGGCGTTTGTCTACTTCGATAAAAAGTTCTTTTTGAGCTTCGTCTATCACAAAATTATTGAGGTAATCAACTCTGGCGATCGCCACCTTCTGACTCTCACCCGCCCACCACCACAATCAATAACAAAACGACTCGATTGACGAGATAAAACAGCTTTATAATTCACAATGCCAGTCTTTAGATAAACGCTTTTTTCTAGCTTGGCATTCACTTCGTTAACGAGTGCAGATATAGTCTGACGACGCAGCAGCGCAACAGATTTGAGCACACAAAAATTGGGTTGAACTTCGTTTTGACGTTGACATTCTAAAGTGATCTTTTCCGCACCCAAAGCCAATCGTCAACAGCCCGATGAAAATCAGCACAAAAGGAAACACAACAAAGATTGACCAACCCAGACCAAGTACAACAATTCTTGGTAACCATTACAGTTCTTTGGTCTGAGGTTTAGAAGGAATCTGGGTCATTTCCAGTCACTGTTTTCTGGGAGAAACTAGCGGCGAGTTAACTGAGCTTTTAGAGGAGGCTGACTCCAAAACCAAGTCATCCAATTGTGATAAGAAACGCCTTTTTGTTTGGAGTCTGACCAAGCTTTTGTATTTAATGTGTGGCGGTCAAGATGACCTTTCGGGACAAATTGAATTTTGCCTGACCAAAGCAATTTATTTCGGCGATCATAGATTTTTAGCAACTGACCATTCTCTAAAAAAATCGGCACATTTCGATTTGGATCGTGGAAGGCAAAAGCAACGCGGTCTCCCCAATCTGGTTCGCAATAAGCCTTTAGTTCACCAAATAATTCAGCCATCGTACATCTCGCAGAAAGTAATTAAAGAAAGCAATTAATATTTATTTTTACAGTAATTTAACCGAGTCGTCTTTTTAATAAAGGCTGAATCAGGGTGAGGGCGATCGCACTAAAACCAAGCAAAATACCCAACACAGTGACAAAATTCAGACCAGCCCATGGCGTCGTAATCACGATACTTTGCAATGACCAAACGTTATGGGTATAGAGATAACGGATGGGTTCGATAGCGTAGGTGAGGGGATTGAGGCTCGCGACAACCTGTAGCCAATCCGCCATAAAATCCAACGGCGCAAGGGCTGTGCTGGCGAAAAGTAAGGGCAAGTTCGTCACGAAAATTACGGCGATTAATTCGATATGTCCCGGTAGGGCAAAGGCTAAACCAAGGCTTAAAGCGGTGACGCTAAGGACGATCAGAAAGACAACGAGGGCGATCGCCGCCAAACCGATGAAGCTAGGCAACCCTGCACCGAGTAAAGCACTTGCGCCAATAATTACCGCCGTCTGAATCAGCGTCAAACCCATGATGTACACCGTCGAAGCCGCCACGATGGAATAGCGGGTCGAGAGGGGCGCAACCAACAGACGATTGAGGAAGCCAAATTCGCGGTCAAACATCACTGGCAATCCGGCATTCAGCGCACCAGAAAAAGCTGTAAAAACAATAATGCCCGGCGCGAGAAACTGCGCATAATTCATCTCGTTACCGAACAATCCCTGCGGCGCTTTGTAAAATAAGGCTCCAAATAAAACCAGCCACATGAACGGCTGCACAATCCCGGCGATGAGGGTAGAGGGGCGACGTTGGAGCTGAATCACCAAACGCTTCGTTAAAGCCGCTGTCTCTTGGAAAAAATTAGCAAGTTCGCTGCTCGGTTCTGGGGTGACCCGCGCATCTGGAGAAAAAATCGTATTGGGTTTAAAAACAGATTGGCTCATAAAACTCTCAAACGCTGATGATGATGCGCTTTTGTGGCATTGGCTATCCCTAGGTTAGCGTATTTCACCACGGCCTTCATCACTAGTAGGGCGATCGCCGATTCCCTTCAATTTTTGTTGCAGTTGCGGGGCGATCGCATTAAAGACAGTCAGTTCGTGTGAAAATTTCTTCAAAAATATTACCTTGTCGGATGGTGTCCGGCCTTCTAAAATCATTGAGGCTTACGTGCAATTTGGATACCGAGTAGAACAGAAATTATGACTAGCTTCTCTGAGATCTCTACAGATGAACTTTCCGCAGCAGTGCTGACAACCAATGATTTTGGCTTCGAGCTGCCTGATCCAGAGGATGAAGGAATCCATGAAGCAGAATTTGAAACCCAGATCGAACGGGCTTGGTTAGTCTGCGATCGCTTTGACCTCCAGACGGATATTTGGCGCGGCAGAATTATGCGGGCAGTGCGCGATCGCGAAAAGATTGGTGGTGACAGTCGGGGCACAGGTTTTCTGAGCTGGCTGAAGCTCAAGGAAATTTCTAAAAGCCAAGCCTACAACCTGATTGAACTGGCCAATAGTGCGGACACCCTCCTCGCCGATGGTCAGCTCAGTGCGGACAGCCTAAATAATTTCAGCAAAAATGCGTTTGTGGAAACGGCTAAATCTTCGCCAGAAATTCAGCTGATGGTCACTGAGGCGGCTCAAAAAGGCGATCGCATTACTCGCCGAGAAGTGAAGCAACTGGCTGACGAATGGACAACGATGAATTCGGATTTGTTGCCCGATGAGATTAAAGAACAGGCAGCCAGCGGCACATTGCCCAGCCGTTTTCTCTCGCCGCTTGTCAAGGAAATGGAGAAATTGCCCGAAAGTCATATTGCTGCGATCCAAGACGAAATTCGCGAAAAACCTGACGCAGATACCGTAAAAAGCGTGACCACTGAGGCTAAGAGTTTGGCGAAATATCTTGATGCGGCTGCCCAAGTGCAAACGCTCCGCAAAGCCAATATTGATCTCGAAATGGCGTTGGAAGAAGCGTTACGTTTAGATTGTCTCGGCACAGCGGCGGATTTGGTTAAACAAGCGACCCAGATGGAGCAGGCTGTCGTTAAACTTTTCACCACTTGGAAGCGCATGGGCAAACTCGCTGATCGCCTGTATGTGGACACGGGGGCGAGTAATCCTTATCTGCGATCGCTGCTGGGTTCTCTCGAAATTTTGAGCGGCGAAGTGATCGAAGTAGACCTTGATGATTCTGGTGACACGAGCGTACGGCTCCGCATTTTAGGTGATGAATAGTATTTTGTTCACTGAACAATATGTTTAATGCTTGGCGACAAATTTTTGGTTTGTTGTTGTGTTTTTGGCTGGCATGGGGAAACAGTGGGGCGATCGCCCTACCTCTACCTCAGCCAACCGAAGATTTTCCCGTGGTGGAATATTTGCGCTATGCCGTTCCACCAGCAGACCAAACGTTATTTATCGAAAAAGAAGCCGAGATCTGGGGGCAATTTAATGCCAGTTTTCCGGGCTTTAATGGCAAAGAGATTTGGCAAGATCCACAACATCCAAATCGTTTGGTCGTCGTTGTTCACTGGCAAAGTCGCGCTCAGATGCAAGCCATCCCCAAAGCACAAATCAAACTGACAGATGACCAGTTCACGAAAGCAGTGGGCCAGACTTATCAACTTTTGGACATACAAGAATTTAGAGAGCTGACAGCGAAATAATGCATTACTAACACTGACATTAACCGTGCGATTCGCTTAGGAATGCTTACTGTGAATGGGCAAAAATACTTCGAAAGTAGTGCCCAAATCGGCTTGAGTTGCGACCGTAATTTGACCATGGTGTTGATTGACGATCTGGCGACAAATAGCCAAACCCAGACCCGTTCCTTGACCAATCGGTTTTGTGCTGAAAAATGGCTCAAAAATCTTTTCGATAACAGCAGGCGAAATACCAGACCCATTATCTGCGACAGAAATTTTTAGGCGATCGCCCTCTACCTCTACCATCTCCGTTCTCACGACAATAGTCGGCTGACTATCAACATCATTATTTTTGCCGATGCCATTTTTGAGCACATCCACAGCATTTTGAATAATGGCCAACAGTGCCTGATTGATTTTTCCACTATCGCAATTAATTGCTGCTAATTTTTGATCGAATTCTCGAACAACTTTTACCGGTGAATTTTGCTCCTCAAGCTGCACCTGACACAAGGTCAAAACCGCCTCTAAATTATTGTTGATATTAATGTTTTTCAGACCTGTTTCATCAAGCCGAGAAAAGAAACGGAGAGATTCAACGATACGTTGAATTCTCGTCGCTCCTGTGCCCATAGATTTAAATAAATTAGGTAAATCTTGCTTCAAATATTCCAGATCAATCGTTTCCAAAGCCTCTGCTAGCTCAGAATGAGGCTCGATATTCATTTGCTGCTGAAATAGATCAATAAGCGCCAACAGATCATCCGTATAGGCATCAAGATGACGTAAATTGCCAGCAATAAAACTGACTGGATTATTAATTTCATGGGCCATTCCACGTACCAAATGACCGAGAGTTGCCATTTTTTCTGAACTAATTAAGCTAGTTTGCGTTTGCTGAAGCTGTTGGACTGTTGCTTCTAATTCCGCCGTTTTCTGCGTATTTTCAGCTATTTGCTCTCGCAATAGTACTGTGGATTTTGAGAGTTCGAGCAGCGCAACAACTTGGCGACCGAGCGCTTCTAGAGCAGCTCTCTGTTCTGCCGTTAGTTCTCTCGGTTTTTGATCAACAACGCAGAGTGTACCCAGTGCATAACCGTCAGAATTCACCAGAGGCGTGCCTGCATAAAAGCGAATATTTGCGTCTTCGGTAACGAGTGGATTATTAGCAAAACGCTTATCTTCTAAGGCGTTGGGCACAACCATTACTTTCTCTGGTTCGAGGATGGCATGGGAGCAAAAGGCTTGGCTACGCGGTGTTTCACTCAGGTCAACACCGACACTGGACTTGAACCACTGGCGATCTTCGTCTAGCAGGCTGACAAGCGCAATAGGTGTGCCACAAATATAGGCGGCGATCGCCGTCAAATCATCAAAACTTTGCTCAGGTAGCGAATCTAGCACCATGTAATTCCGCAGTGCCGCCAAACGCTCAATTTCGTTATCAGGCACAGGAAAAGTATCAGCCGCAGATGAAGACATATTGGTCATGAATGAGTAGGACTCCTTGCAACAACCAACGGAATTCAGTTGTTGATAGTGGATTGATTTTTAAGAGGCAATAAAACAATTTCAGCACATTCGCATTTGTGCCGTTTTATCACCGACATAGACACACCAGCGATTTTCTATCTGCAAAGATCCTAACGTTTTAGAGTGCTCCAGCCTATCCGCTAAAGGGCTTAAAAGTCCTTAGCTATAATGCTTACAGCGCCAGCGGTTCTTCAACTCTTCACAATAGAGAGTCGAGCAAAGCTAAGATTAGTAAGTAAAAGAACTCATTAAGTTCGTATCTCTCAGCCAAAAAACAGAGGTGTATAATTATGATTTTGACAACAACAAATGAAATCAAAGGCGTAGAAATCATTGCCTATCAAGGCGTTGTTACAGCAGAAGTTGTTTACGGAACAAATGCTCTACGAGATTTCTTTGCCGGGATTCGCGACATGATCGGTGGTCGCACGGGTAGCTATGAGAAAATTTTTGAGAAGGGCCACCAAGAAGCATTGCAAGAACTGGAGCACAGAGCGAAAAAACTAGGTGCAGATGCAGTCATCGGCATCGGTCTCGACACAGGTACGATCAATATTGATGACAAAGGTGTTCTGTTATTAATTACGGCGTCGGGTACGGCGGTGAAATTGCGCTAAGTGTCAAAAATTTTTCACTTAGTTTGTGATGGAAATTTAGACAGAAAAATTCCGTCTGATACAAGATGAGACGGAACTTTGTTTTTCTTTTTTTTTGACTGGGGTGCCAGGATTCGAACCTGGGAATGGCGATACCAAAAACCGCTGCCTTACCGCTTGGCGACACCCCAATGAGCGCACTTAAAGTTTTGATTTAAGCCTTTAGCATTATAGCTTTAGGTCAACGGAATTTGTCAAGGTTTTTCTGGAGAAATCTTTGATGCTTTGGTTAGACAAGATTTTGTCGTTGCCAGATTTTAAAAAATTCGATAAATCTTGTACGGTTATTATCTGAACTTTTATTAAGTATTTTTTGATGTCAGATTCAGATCTTCGTAAACAGCTCCAATCTGGTTTTGGGGAGAGCCAATGGCAAGACTTGGCGCCTCATGCGGGTCGGGATGCTCTCATTTGGGTTCATCCTTCTCTAGATCTGTTGATGGTCGGAGAGGCGATCGCCACGGATAATTCGGCATTGGTCGGCAAATGGATGGCGGGAACTTTGCTCCGTAAACCGACTCTAGAAGAACTAGATCAGTGGAGTCACGATGCTGTCCGTAAGTTTCCGACTTTGATTGTGCAGCCTTTTGTGCTGGTTCAAGTAGAGGCGATCGCCGCCTAAGCATTACCTCTAGGTGCTACCGAGTCTCGCCTTAAATATGATGTGACTTTAGCGGCTTGAGCTAAACTAATGATTTGAGTCCGCCATGTCCTATGATTTGAACGGCACAATTAGAATGCTTTCTGTCGGGATTTACTCTCCGAAGCACCGAAAAGTGACCGTATAAGAGCAGTTCTATCCGTTGCATATGAATGATTCTGTGAGCGTAATGCCCAATTCTAGCCCTTCTCCGTCTTCACCTCCAGCACAGCCTTACCTGTTGGATAATCTGCCGGATATTTTGCCTGAGGGAAAGTCTTTTCCACGTCGGGCGCAGCAGCAAATCGATTTGTTGTTGTTGGCACTTGAAGCGTTGGAGCTAGGGGGTTCTGAGTTGATGCTAGCGTCGGCAAAACGGCTCGAATTGACTGAGATTATTTCAAATCGGGTGGCTTTGTGGCGGTTGCGCTGTAGTAATCCTTGGCGGCGATCGCACACGCATCAAGATCTTTCCTCAGAACAGGCAAAAGCACTGGTACTCATTTTGGGCGATCGCGCTAAGAAATTAACAGCTTTATTAAGACAACTCCTCCTTGCTGAACAACAACTCCGCGATCGCCAGCTGCCCCTAGATAATCATTTCCGCCTCTCAGAATACCTAGAGCGATTCCGTTCCCATTTCAAAAGCCGAATGAATGCGCGCCGGGTACGGGTCATGCTTTATAACGAATCAAAAGAAGATTTGAACGAATTAGCCCTCGATCTCCTCAAGAAACTGCTTTTTTGCACCGGCACAGTAGGAATTCAGCGATTGTGGGTTAGCCTTTTTGACGGAGAAGTGAGTTAGTTATCAGCCCATGAATATTCTTAGACAATACAGCCTCCCTAACTGCACCCTCATTCTCGAAGGTTTCGACGATGGCAGCGGCAATGGTCTCCAGACACTCGCCGTTCTCTCCAACGCAGAATGCCGTTTTATTACTTCCAAACAAGTTCTCAACGGCGGCAAAGTCTTTTTCGATCACCTTGTGCGTTCCGTTAGCGAATATGCACAGGGTTTACTGAGTGGTCTGAACCACCCCGTTGATTCGTCGGATGACACGAGCCAAAAAGTGCTGATCGAGTCGGTACAGCCGACCAATGTTCATCGTTTGTTGTGGCAGCAAGATGATGATTCGACTCCCACGGACAAGGCAAATAATGAAGTATTGCTGACGACAACTGAGCTGTTTGATTTGACTGAGGCGATCGATCAGTTTCTGGCAGATGGTTTAACGTTACCAAATTTTGTTTTGCCGCTTACCCCATTGAGTCGCCGCTATGCTGTCCCAGAACAGTCTTTAGCCGAACGGGTAACGCCGCCTTTAATCGGGATTAGTGCTTTTGCATTGACGGCTTTTGCATTGTTCTTTATGCCTGTGCCGGAGAAAACGCGCCCAGCCGAAGGGGAAGAGTCTAACGCGACAACGACGACAGAGCAGACGACAGAACAAACAACGGAGAATTCTACGCCAGAGGGTAATACACCGCCAGAAGAGACTTTACCGCCTGCGGCTGAGGTGTCTGGGGAAGAACTGGATGAATTATTGAACACGGTGCCAACGGTAGAGGATGGTTTAAGTTTGGCGATGATGCAGACTTATTTGTACCGGACGCTAAATGAGGCTTGGACGGGGCGCGAGGATGGAGCAACTGCGGCTTATCGTTTGTCGGTGACAACTGATGGTTCGATCGTCGGCTATCAACCGATTGATGGGACAACGGAGACGGCAATTGAATCTACGCCTTTACCTCAGCTAGCTTATACACCTGTAGATGAGGCGATCGCCAGCGAGGAGCCTGTGGGTGAATTTAAAGTTGTGTTTGATGGTAAGGAGCTACAGGTTAGTCCTTGGAATGGTTTTGATGGCGAATTTTCTTTTGATAGCAGTCCAGTTCGCGGTGATGCTCTGAGGGAATTGGTACTGAATACGCGTCGTAAAATCGCTGAGGCTTTGGGTTCGGAAGAAGTGAATACGAGCAAATCGCTCAGTTATCAACTCGGTGTCACTGATGAGGGGGCGATCGCCTTTTATATTTCTGATACAGCTGTGGCGGAATCTTCTGTGGAGAAAACCCCTTTACCAGACCTAATTCAGCCGGAAGCAGCGGGCATTGTTACCGGGGAAAGCTTAATTCCGAAAGAGCCTCTGACACAAGTAACGGTCGTTTTCAAACCGAATGGAGTAGTGGAAGTCAGTCCTTGGGCAGGGTATCGTTAGGAATAATCGACTTTCGCTAAAGTCATGACCTACAGCACCCAAGATCTGATCCGCATTCTCAACCAAGAATTAAAAGCTGCATGGCGCGGCGATCGCCTACTTTTGTCCCCAGAGGATCGTGTTGGTGTGCCCATTGTCAGCATGGCATTAGATGCAGACCAAATCGGCAAAGTTTTTGCCTGTAAAGACTTCACCCAGCAAATCCATCAATATCAAGTTGAGCGGCAGGTTTCCGGCATCATTTGGCGTGAATTAACTTTTGGTGACCACATGTTGCGGTTCCCGGAGATCCACCAACAATTGATCGCCATCGCATCCGACAAAACAATTCTACAAAACGCGAAAGAAGCCGTTTTACAATTCTGGTGGCAAGTGGCTGACGGATTGCAATTTTGGCGATTGCGCGAAAAACACGAACTGCAAATAATTTCACAACAGGAAGTCCGCATGGCTGCTCAATTGGCCGAGTGGGCGGAATTAGATCTCGGTCGTGATGAATTTTATCTCGCGCTGTGTTGGGGCAATCCCAAAGAATGTCATTACCGTTGGTCATATCCTGACTCTGGCTGCGATCGCCTCATTGCCGCCAGCTCAAAACCCAAACACCTCAATATTTTTTAGTTTTTTTAGAACTTAAATCGCGCGCTCAGAAACTATTGATTCGCCTGAATGATATAGCCACACTGATGTTCACCCTCATTAATCCACTGAGTGCGTTCCACAGTACAGTCCGGTAAAATCGCCTCAAACATCTCCAGCTCATTGCCACACACCACCGGAAATGACTCCGCTACTTCGGCGATCGCACAATGATGTTCCATTAACAAAAACCCTTCTTTACCATGCTGTTCTGCCGGGGTCACTTCCGCCATATACCCTTCTTCTTTGCGCAAATTCACCAGCTGAGCTAGTCGTTCCAAGAGTGAACCCTGACCGAGGCGATCGCGATAATCTACCGCCTTCTTTTGCCACTGCTTCCGCAAAATTTCTTCAACCTGATCCTTGCCCGCCGTTTCCACCATCGCATCCAGAAACGACACCGCAAAACCACTGTAGTGATTCGGAAATTGATTACGCCCCTTACGACTCAGAGCATAAAAATAATGCGGGCGACCCATACCTTCCTGCTGCGCCCGATGCTCAATCAAGCCATCAGACTCCAAATCCTTTAAATGACGACGCACCGCCTGAGGACTAATTTGTAAAGATTCCGCCAGTTGAACCGCCTTTCCTTGACCATGCTTCAGCAAATAATCCAGAATGTCTTGCTTGGTCGAACGAGTTTCAGAAATAGACATAAATCAGCGGTCAGCAAAAGAGACTGCAAATGTTTGACAACTTTTTTGTTGTTAAAGTACCTTAGAATAGACTAAAGCAACTGAGTTGTTGTTTTAATCAATCATAATCGCGTTTACCCATTTGGACAACGCATCCGTTGCAAAAACGCAGCGAAACATCTGAAGCTTACCCATCCTACAGAGACACACTCCAGCAATGAGCGCGACTGTCAAAACCCTTGTTAATCAGCCATACAAATACGGTTTCGTCACAGATATCGAGACGGACAGTATTCCCCGTGGACTCAGCGAAGACGTTGTTCGCCTAATTTCTACTAAGAAAAACGAACCGGAATTCATGCTGGAGTTTCGTCTCAAAGCCTATCGCCACTGGCTGAAGATGACCGAGCCAGAATGGGCACATGTCAATTATCCGGCGATCGACTATCAAGACATCGTTTATTATTCTGCCCCCAGTAAAGAGACCAAAAAAGTCGAAAGTCTCGACGATATTGACCCCGCTCTTCTCGAAACCTTTGAAAAGCTAGGCATTCCCCTCTCAGAACAAAAACGCCTGTCTAACGTTGCTGTAGATGCAATTTTTGACAGTGTTTCCATTGCTACCACTTTCAAGAAAGACTTAGCGAAGCATGGCGTGATTTTCTGCTCCATCTCCGAAGCTCTACAAGACCATCCAGAACTTATCCAGAAATATCTAGGAACAGTTGTTCCCACCGCAGACAACTTCTTCGCAGCATTGAATGCGGCTGTCTTTAGTGATGGCTCTTTTGTGTACATCCCTAAAGGCGTCAAATGCCCTATGGAATTGTCCACCTACTTCCGCATTAACAACGGTGACACCGGACAGTTTGAACGGACGTTGATCGTGGCTGAGGAAGGCGCGTCGGTAAGTTACCTTGAAGGCTGCACAGCTCCAATGTTCGATACGAATCAGCTTCACGCTGCTGTGGTTGAGCTTGTTGCTCTCGATAATGCTGACATCAAATATTCAACAGTGCAAAACTGGTTTGCTGGCGATGAAAACGGCAAAGGCGGCATCTACAACTTTGTAACGAAGCGAGGCTTGTGCAAAGGTGTGAATTCCAAAATTTCTTGGACTCAAGTAGAAACAGGATCTGCAATTACTTGGAAGTACCCCAGTTGTGTGTTGATCGGCGATAATTCTGTCGGTGAATTTTATTCCATCGCCCTCACCAACAATATGCAGCAGGCTGACACGGGTACAAAGATGATTCACATCGGCAAAAATACCCGTAGCACCATTATTTCAAAAGGTATTTCCGCTGGAAAATCGAAGAATAGTTACCGTGGCTTAGTGAAGATGAACCCGAAAGCTGATGGAGCAAGAAATTACTCTCAGTGTGATTCGATGTTGCTGGGTGATACAGCTGAGGCGAATACTTTTCCTTACATTCAAGTGGATAACCAGAATGCCAAAGTGGAACATGAAGCTTCTACGGCAAAAATTGGTGAAGAGCAGCTCTTTTACTTTGCCCAACGCGGTATTTCTGAAGAGGATGCGATCTCAATGTTGGTGAGTGGTTTCTGTAAGGACGTACTGAGCGAGTTACCGATGGAATTTGCGGCAGAGGCTGATAAGCTTTTGAGTCTCAAGCTAGAAGGTGCAGTTGGCTAATTTTTGTCAACTGTAAGGGCACATCAACTATCAATTTAGATTTCAATTTTTAGGATTTTTATTTAGACAATGAGCGACGTTATTTTATCGGTTAAAGATTTGACGGCCACTGTGGATGGTCAGCCAATTTTAAAGGGCGTAAATCTTGAGATTAAAGCGGGTGAAATTCACGCGATTATGGGCCGTAATGGCTCTGGCAAGAGTACTCTTTCTAAAATTATTGCGGGTCATCCGGAGTATGAAGTGACGGGTGGTCAGGTCATTTATCAGGGCAAAGATCTTTTGGAGAAAGAGGCTGAAGAACGTGCTTTGGATGGCATCTTCTTGGCATTTCAATATCCTTTGGAAATTCCCGGCGTAAGTAATTTGGATTTTCTGCGGGTTGCTTACAATGCCAAGCTTAAGCATCAGGGCAAGGAAGAGATTGATGCTTTTGATTTTGAAGATTTGATTGAAGAGAAACTTGAAATAGTAAAAATGAATCCGAGTTTTCTTGAGAGAAGCTTGAATGAAGGTTTTTCTGGTGGGGAAAAGAAGCGGAATGAGATTTTGCAAATGGCTTTGTTAGAGCCTAGTTTGGGAATTCTTGATGAGATTGATTCTGGCTTAGATATTGATGCTTTGAGGATCGTTTCTGAAGGGGTTAATCACCTAGCAAATTCTGAGAATGCGTTCCTTTTAATTACTCACTACCAAAGACTTTTGGATTATATTACGCCGCAATTTGTGCATGTGATGTATGACGGTCGGATTGTGAAAAGTGGTGGTAAGGAATTGGCGCTTGAGCTTGAAGAAACGGGTTACGATTTCTTGGATGAAAAGGCTGCGGCGGGGGTTGCATAGTTATGGCAACGACATCAAAGGATCAGGCGATCGCCACTTCATCAGACAACGTTACGATGCTGGATTCATCTTTAGCACCATTGCTACGCTTGGCTGAAAATGCGACGCCCGTATTTAACACAGGCAGTATTGGCTGGTTACAAGAGGTTCAAGTACAGGGAGCCTATCGCGTTTCCCATCGCACTTTTCCAACTCGTCGGGAAGAAGATTGGCGGGTGACTGACGTTTCTATTTTGCGAAATACGCAGTTTCACGCGGCGACGAGTACCAGCATAGAAGCTTACGAAATGGATGCTTTTGAGCTTGCTGAGACGAAAGAAAGCCGTCTTGTCTTTGTCAACGGGATTTATTGCGAAGCTTTGTCGAATGTTTCTGCTTTGCCAGCAGGTTTATTTGTCGGTAGTTTGAGCGAATTGTCTACTGAGCGGGCTGCTGAACTGGTTAATTATGTAAGCCAGCAGAGCCGTAAGCTTGATGTTTTTGCTTCTCTCAATGACTCCGGTGTGAAAGATTTTGCGGTGATCTGGGCAGATAAAAATGTCACTGTTGAGCAACCGATTCAAGTTGTTTTTATCGGTAAACCGGAAGCGCAACCTATTGCGATTCAGTCTCGTTGTGTGGCGATCGCCGAATCAGGTTCTAGTCTCAGTTTTGTTGAATATTACGGAGCCGCAACCCAAGGTTGTTCTGACCACGACCAGCAACTTTATTTTAATAACGCGCTCACAGAAATTTGGGTCAAAGAAAACGCCCAGATCAAGCATGTACGCATCCAACGAGAAGGCGGCTCTGGCATTCAAATTGGTAATACGGCGATCGCCCAAGCCAAAGATAGCCGCTACTACCTGACCGAAGTCAACATGGGCGCAAAACTGAGCCGTCATACCCTCACCCTCAATCAAAACGGAGCACAGACCGAAACTATCCTCAAAGGCTTGACTATGGTGGGAGGCGAACAAGTTAGTGACACCCACACCGCCGTCAATCTTCAGCATCCCCACGGCACAGTTGACCAGCTCCATAAATGTATTGTTGATGGTTCAGCCCGGTCAATTTTTAACGGTAAAGTCGATGTGCCACAGAATGCCCAGATGACTAACGCCGCCCAGCTCAACCGTAATCTGCTCCTGTCTCCCAAAGCACGGGTTGATACCAAACCAGAATTACAAATTACCGCTGATGACGTGAAATGTACCCACGGTGCAACCGTTAGTCAACTCGAAGATGATGAGATTTTTTATCTCCGTAGTCGCGGTTTGAATGAGTACGATGCTCGCCATTTGTTGATTGATGCTTTTGCCGCCGAAATTCTTGATACAGTTGCCATTGCGTCGTTGCAAACTGGACTGACTAATTGCGTTGCTTGCCGTACTATTGAGGCGTAAAAATCTAGGTGTTTCAAAACCAATGATGCAATTTTCTAAGCTCCAAACCAGTTTTTATAGCCTTGTTGCTCTATTGGCAATACCCAGTGTGGCGATCGCCGAGCCAATGACCGTGACAGTCAACCTCACCAGCACACAAGGCATTGGAGAAGCTGTTGGCATGATTACCCTCGAAGACACCGGTTATGGACTGCTGCTTACTCCCGATCTAAGAGGTTTAGCCTCCGGTATACACGGCTTTCATATCCATACCAATCCCAGCTGTGAACCCGCAGAAAAAGACGGCACAATCGTTGCAGGTCTCAGTGCAGGCGGACATTTTGATCCCCTAGCTACTGGCTACCATGCTGGCCCTTATGGTGATGGTCACTTGGGCGATCTGCCTCCTTTATTTGTGGACGAGACGGGCATTGCCAATGTGCCTGTATTGGCTCCTCGCGTTAACCTCGCAAACATTTTGGATCGCTCAATCATGATTCATTTTTACGGCGACAATTTTTCTGATGATCCCCAACCCCTCGGCGGCGGCGGCGCACGTTTAGCTTGTGCAGTTGTCTCTCCGATGGATTCCTAAACCCTGTAACTGCCATGATTATGACCCCGATGAAGTCCCTCGCAGAAGAGGTGAGAAACGATTTTCCGATCTTGCATCAACAAGTGCATGGCAAATCTCTCATTTATTTTGATAATGCCGCAACATCTCAAAAACCCCAAGCAGTTTTAGATGCTTTGCTCCATTACTACCAGCGGGATAATGCAAATGTGCATCGGGGCATTCATACCCTCAGCTGCAGAGCAACGGATGGTTACGAAGGAGCACGGGATAAAGTAGCAAAATTTATTAATGCCGCAAGCCGTGATGAGATTGTGTATACCCGCAATGCCAGCGAAGCGATTAATATTGTTGCCTACACTTGGGGTTTAGCTAATTTGCAGTCGGGGGATGAAATTATTCTGTCGGTGATGGAACACCACAGTAATATTGTGCCGTGGCAAATGATTGCTGAGAAAACGGGCGCAATCATCAAATATGTGCAGCTGACCGACAGTGAAGAATTTGATTTTGAGCAATATGAAAGTCTTTTATCGACAAAAACAAAACTAGTTTCTGTTGTCCATGTTTCGAATACTTTGGGTAATGTCAATCCAGTCGAAAAAATCATTCAATCGGCACGACAATACGACACAAAAATACTAATTGATGCCTGTCAAAGTTTGCCCCATATGCCTATCGATGTGCAGGCGATGGATTGTGATTGGTTGGTGGGTTCTGGCCATAAAATGTGCGCCACTACTGGTATTGGTTTTCTCTACGGCAAAAAAGAAATTCTCGAAGCAATGCCGCCGTTTATGGGTGGTGGGGAAATGATCTCAGAAGTCTTTTTTGATCATTCGACTTACGGTGATCTGCCCCACAAGTTTGAAGCTGGAACCCCTGCCATCGGTGAGGCGATCGCCCTCGGAGCCGCAGTAGATTATTTATCCGGTATCGGCATGGAGCGCATCCATCGCTATGAAGCAAAATTAACTGCTTATCTTTTCGAAAAACTCACCAAAATTCCGAACCTGAAAATTTACGGCAAACACCCTGATGCTAATGGTGAAGGGCGAGCTGCTTTAGCCGCGTTTAACGTCGAAGGCATTCACGCTAATGATCTGGCAACCTTACTCGACCATGAAGGTGTTGCCATACGTTCAGGACATCACTGTACCCAGCCACTGCATCGCTTATTTGAGGCGTCCGGCAGCGCCAGAGCAAGCCTGTATTTCTACAACACTTATGCTGAAATCGACGCTTTTATTATTGCTCTTAAAGAAACAATTGAATTTTTTAGCAGCATGGCAGAATAACAAATTTTGCTAAATACTTGAAAGCCATCGCTTAGCGAAATTCATCTAGGTGGCCGAGTGCGATTACTATCAGGGCGTCGTCGTTGGGTACTCCCATCATTACTACTAGCAGATGGATTTGCTGGTGGTCGGCGTCGGCTAGTCGTTGTACTGCCACCGCCGCCATTTCCAGAGCGATTCATTGCTGATTTCGAACGAGGACGTGGCGGACGCGCTGTTTGGGTACGGAAACTAACATTGCCACCCCCTTCAGACTGCCTCAACACAAGTAATGGTGTGGGTTTTGCTTTTTGATCCCACTCTAGAATTGCGACACGACCTTGCACACTGGGCTGCCAGTTTTCGTGACCTTCACCGGGATTTAGGAAGGTTTCAATACAGTCAATAATTTGCTGTACGGTGCTGCTGGATGATTGGGTCGGCAGTTTCGTTAATTTGATATGTACCCGAAAAAGAACCCCTTTGGCCTGCTTGCCTTGCCCATCATCGGTCTCGTAGTGCAAATCAAAAATTTCATCGACTTGACGACCGCTGGCACTAGCAATACCGACTGTTGCGACATCCGCTGTGCTAGGACGTAAAGCAACACTAATAATTTGTTTGATTTTGATCTTCATTTGATTGACGATCGCCGCATGGAACATTGCTTCTTCCATCCGCATCCGCAGGTAGTCCAAGTTAAAGTCGCGAGAGTGGACTAAGTCGGGATTAGTTTCCATCTTTTTGATGGTAGTAAGAGCGAGTTTTAATTTCTTTTTGAGATCGCGAATTTTGTATTGATCAATTTTGAGTGCTTTTTCGTGCTTTTCAATAAGCATTTTGCCGTAGCCAAATAGGCCAACGGTACTCAAGAAAAAGACTAAGGCTAAAATCATCCACAAAGTAGACCCAGACCCTGAATTTTCTTCTACTGCGGGAGGTGTTGCTTGTTGGGCAATAATCGGCTGAACCGTAACCAAGGTTTGGGTCATGGGAAAGATCCTAGGGGTCTACTTAGGAAGCAAAGGGCAGGGTCAATCATAGATTAACAATTACTTTTACTCAGTATATTATTTCGCACAGAAAAGTTAAGTGAATAATTAATAGTTCTGGTTATTTCTAACTTTAATTACGCCAGCGTGCGCGATAAGCGCGGGAATCGATATGACCAAGGTTAGGGAAGCTGCGATATCGGCCTAGGCCACCGGGCCACCATGGGTCTAATGTCCAATAAATTTGGTTGCCGGACAGACCGCTGACCACGAAATCGATGGCATCACCGACGATATGACGGCTATTGGTTGCACCGCCTACGGCGCGGTTGACTGCGGGGGGACGATACCAACTGGTCACCATCATGGGACGGCCGAGGCGATCGCGGGCCCGTTGGGCGAGTGTGGCGATGCGGATCATGGCATCAACGGTACTTTGGTTTGGCGGCATGCGTTTGCCTCCATGGGTAGCCTCCAACCAAGTGAAACTACCGCCGGGAATAATCGACAGGTTCAGGTTGGCGCGGACAGTTGACACCGTCCAACGGCTTGGTCGTTGGGGTACAACAACAGTGATGGGTTGTACGGGCTGAGTTACTTTGGGGGGTTCAACAACGATACGTTTGAGGTCTTCGGTAAGGCTGGCGATCGCCCGTTCGCGGGTTGGCAATTCACGCCACAGCTGGACAGCCCGAATCAATGATTCCCGTTGGTGATCCTTATCTTGATAGGCCCCCGGTACTCGCTTGATAAAAGACACCAGTTCTTGATCAATCTGACGCGCCAGCTCACGCATCTTTTCCGGACTACTACTAGCCGCCTGCAACTGAGCCGGTTCAATCCCCAAACTAGACAAGACACTCTGGCGAGAATTTAACTGTCGCCAAACTCGCAGTGCTTCGGTCAATGCATTACGTTGAGAACCTTTACCTGCATAATAAGTCGCTGCTTGCCCGACAAATTTGATGATTGCAGGATCTAAAACCTCTAGATCCTCTTCATTTAATTCTTCATTGTCGAGGGCTTCAATAGTCTTTTCACGAGACTCCATTTGTCGCCAGAGCTGCACAAAACGAATCAATGATTCCCGCTGGTGAGGATAGCCGCCGTAGTTGGGAGAAATACGTTTGATGAAGTGTCTGAGTAAAAGGTCAAGTTCTGATTCGTCTAGCGTTTCGCTATTTAAATCAGTGCCTTTAATCAAAGATTCAATGACAGCATCATGGCTTTCTAGCTTGCGCCAAATTCGCACAGCTTCGAGCATAGCTTCTCGTTGATGGGGTAAGCCTTTGTAATACTGACCTACACGCTCGATAAACCGAATGAGGCTTTGGTCGAGGCGACTGAGATTTTTGGGTAAAGCTGCGCCGTCGTAGTCGGTGGAAATGTCGAGTTTGTAGGCGGCGAGGAGGGCATCAAAATCACTGGGTTCTAGGCGACCAGTATTTTTTTCGGTGCTGTTGGGAATGTAGCCTTTGGCAATGCGTGCTAAAAATTTATCGCTATAACGCCCTTGGTCGATATCCCAGAGATCGTTCCCATCCCATCCTTGGGAAATGAGGTTATCAGTTAGGGTGCGAATGGTGTTGGCGGCGTATTGGGTTTGCTCGCCAAAGGTATCGAGATTGATCGGAATAACTTGGTTGGCGGGGGTAATGCCTAATCCGGTATCACCATCGGCTAACTGGGGAGTACGATGTACGGCGCTGAGAGCGGCGAGGAGGGGTTTATGAATACCGACTCGTTCTGCCTCAATGAGGTAATCGTAGTTTTTTTGCTCTGGGGTGAGTTGACTCATAGGAAATGGAGCGTTTTGGGAAATGGGCAGGCGAATTTTGGGTAGATGGAATTTGAAGTCCTGATTCGCTTGTTTCTAGCTTAGGTTTATTTTGCCGATATCGGGCTTGTCTCTAAGGAAAAATCTAGGGAAAATAAAGAAAATACATATTTAAGTCGGCGATCGCCTTATTTGAATTGTGGGGCTGGGATAACTGCGTGAAAGGATATTTTTATGGATGATTCGTCAACGACTCGGCAACATTCGGAGCGTCAAAATCTAGCTTGGACAACGGCAGATAGTCAAAGGCTTTATCAGGTGGCTGGTTGGGGTGAGCCTTATTTTTCGATTAATGCGGCGGGCAATATGCAGGTTAAGCCGTCGAAAGATGCGAGTCAGGCGGTTGATTTGTTCGCGCTTGTGCAACGGCTCAAAAGTGAGGGGATTAATACGCCCTGTCTATTGCGTTTTCCTGACATTCTGGGCGATCGCCTCCAGCGTTTACAGGACTGTTTTGAGCAAGCCATTCGTCGTTATGGCTATGGTGGTTCTTATCGGGGCGTTTATCCGGTCAAGTGCAATCCTCACCGCCAGATTGTGCAAGACATTTTGACAAGGGGTAAAGCGGATTATTTTGGACTAGAAGCGGGTTCGAAGTCTGAATTAATGTTGGCGATCGCCATGCTGGAGCCAGACCCGACATCAAAGCGATTACTCATTTGTAACGGTTACAAAGATGCTGACTATATCGAAATGGCGTTGCTGGGGCGGCAATTAGGTCACCGCGCCATCATCGTGGTCGAGCAATTAGAAGAACTAAATCTGACATTGGCTGTTAGTGAAAAATTGGGCGTCCGTCCGTTGATTGGGGTGCGGGCAAAATTGGCGAGTCAGGGCATCGGTCGTTGGGGAAAATCATCGGGCGATCGCGCCAAATTTGGTTTGACTGTGCCCCAGATTTTACAAGTCGTGAACAGGCTCGAAGAAGCTGGCATGTTGGATTGCCTGCAACTGTTGCACTATCACATCGG